>CANRLQ010000001.1 GCA_947631525.1 uncultured Bacilli bacterium
TCAATATCTTGACGTTCATATATTGGTAATATTGATTTTAATACTTTTTCTTGTTCAAATCTAAGTGGAAAAGCTCGCATATCCATTGCTTCTAGATAACTTTTTATTTGTAATTTTTTTGAATTAAGTTCATCTTCAGTATTTGCTGTTATCATAACATGCATTTGAAAATCAAATATTTTTGATTGACTTGCTGCTAATTGAGAAATAAATACTTCTAATGATTCATAATCTTGTCTAATTCTTTCTTGAATTGTTCTATCATTTTCCTCTTGATATCTTTGTTTTAAAGCATATATTTCTTTGTTTAACATTTTACTAATAACAGAAAATGGAACAGGAATATGTTTCATTACAACTTTTATTCCAGAAATACTTGTTAAAGATGATAAATAACCTGGTGCTATAAATCTAGGATAAGAAATAACTGATAAAATAGTTGCATATTTATCACTAATAATAAAGTGATTTGATTTAAATTCTAAACCTTTGGGTGCTATTTGTGTTCTTATATCCATTAGCCAATCACCCCTCCAAATGTAGTAGTTTGTCCACCATTTAAGAAGTTATCTAATATAATTCTTAAATCATCATTAGTAACCTGATGTGATGTTAAGCCAGCATTGGCAAAACTATTTATAAGTTGTCTTATTCTTTTATTTATTTTTTCATTATCTGATTCAGCAAATAACAAGAAATATTCTGTATCAACGATATTATTATTCATAAAACTATTTGCTTTATTGATATCTTCAATAATCATTTTTCTTTTTATTTGATCTTGGGTTGAATTAAATAACAACTGCAATTGTGATAGATAAACATTAATATCAACAGGCCTATCTGCAGATATTACCCAAAATTCATAATCTATCATATTATAAGCATTTTTTAAATTCGAAATTATTGCATCTTGAGTTGTACGTTCAAGAATAAATAAATTTCTAGGTATAATTTTTATTCCAGTAACTTTTTTATTGTTATCAAGAACAATCATCCCATTTGTTATACTTTTTACTGGTACAAATGAATTTGTATATTTACTACTATTTTTCGTCTGACTCATCTCTTAAACACCAACCCTTCCAAATAAATTTTTGTCTACTAGTAACAAATCTCCACGCTTCCATTATAACAGTCATAACGTTATGATAATTTGGAACGGGGAAAACCAAAAATCCAATTATTGAAGCAGGTGCTATTGCTATAAGTGCCCATACAATATCACCTATAGGTAATACCATAACTAGTATTATACTAATAATAACACCTATTATAAATAAAACTAAATCAAATTTGTTAAAGATTCCTAAAAACAATAATGATTTTTTTGAGTTAGCTGGTATTAAATATGTATCTTTCATTTATTTCATCCCCTTTTATCCTTTTTTACTTTGTTTGTCCAACATTTCATTGTATTTCTTTATATCTTTTGTATATGCATCAATATTTCTTTGAGATTGTACAGATGCACTAATTGCAGAATATATAGCATCGAAATCGTCTTTTGTTAAACGTGTTCCCGAATTAGAACGAGAATAATCTGTAAATGATTTAAATTGATCTATAAAATCTTCATGTCGTGAATTGTTAATAATATTAATTGCTTCAGATTTTTTATCATTATCTAAACTATTAGTCAAGTTAGCAAGAGTATTATTTAAAGTATTCATATTATTTTGTTCTCTAGTTAACATATTATTTAATTTCTTTATTTCATTAGCAACTTCACTCGAAGTTCCAGAATCATTTTTAATTCTAGCAAAACTTGTCATCTTGTCGTAAAGTTCATCTTTAAGAGAGAAATCTTCTCTATAATTACGTTTTACAGCTGCTTCATCAGTTCCTTTTAACCCTGCTTGAATAGCTTTTGTCAAATCTAAACTATCATTTCGATAAGCATTTGATGCACCTCTAGCAAAACCATATGCGATTTCTCCAGCAGCACTAATTCCAGGGTGCTTTGCAATTCGTTTATTTTCTAGTTCATTAATCTTTTCTTGATGTTTTTCTATCTCACTTTTAGATTTTGCAACTTCTATTAGCTACATCCTGTCTTTTAGCATTAGCAACAGCCTCTTGGGCATCAATTTCACCTTGTAATCTATCATATTCAGCAACATTTCCTTGCTGAGCTGCTATTGATTGTTGTACAATTAAATTACCTAATTGTGAAGTTGCTGCATTATATTCAGAAGTAGCAACATTTCTTGAATTTTTAGCTTCTAAATATCTATCAAGTGCATTCCTTCTATTCGTATTTATCTTGTCTATTTCTGCACGTTCAGCATTAATTTTATTATTATTACTTCGTACTGCTAAACCATGAGCAATGGCAGAACCAGCTAATCCAACTCCTGCTCCAACAACACCCATAGTAGCATTAGATATTTGTCTTCCACCAATAGCTTCAGTTTTTAGTTTTTTCAAAGGATTTATATTAAATGTACCATCCAATTTTAATCTAGGTATTAATGTTTCTAATAATTTAGGTACTTGTTTAACAAATATAAGAGCTCCAAGTAAGATAAATAAGCTTGTGTAGAAACCATTTTCTTGATTAGTTGATTGAATATCGGCCGCTAATTGTATAACATATATAGCAAAATACAACGCTGCTAATCTTATAAACAAAGATAACCAAGTTTTTCCTACTTCAGTAGCCCAATTTTTAAACATATTATGTTTTGAATTATCAGGCTCTATATATGAAATAATTGGTATTGGTGCAATAATTTGTAAAGCCGCTAATTTTATACTTCGTACTGAAATATCTAAGGCAAAAGATAACAAAATTCCACATAATATAACTCCAAATATTGTTGACAATATCCAATGATAATCAACTTGATAATCAACAAAGAAAGCATTTATTGCCGATCCGGTTCCTGGTGCTATGACATCAATAATAGATGAGGAAACAGATACAATGGCATCTCCTGTAGAAGCAGGTGCAGTTATATTACCAATATTTAACATAGAATTTACTGTTTGATTACCAGTACTTGCGCTAGAACATAATACTCCATTAGTATTTATTTCAGTTAATCCTTCAGTTGTTATATCCCCATTAGAATCCCTAAATCTATTTAAATATCCAGCATCATATTGAAAAAATGGTCTAAAAGCTGCAAGAGATAAGAAATTAGCCGTACTAGTAGTTGTTACTGGTGTATCACAATATGGCGTCCAATATAGTTGATAACTACCTGTTTGGGTATTAGAATTAGTTGAACCTAAAATAAAGTTTCCCACTATATTATCATCTAATAATGCATTTTGAAAGTCACGTAAAAGATTAAAAACCCAAGGAAATGATATCAACATTACAAATACTAGTAATACATTAATAATGAATTTTTGAAAACCAACTTGAGCATCCATAAATTTATCAGGCTTAACTAAATAATTTATAAATGAAAAACTCACTTTAAATAACATGAAAATACCAAGTGCTGAATATATTCTAGTTGTAAAATCATTAACATTTGACTGATTAAGAAATTCTAGTCTTGCTAAAGCATCAATCAAATTATATATAACTATTACAAAAGCATATATAAAACTATCAATTGCGGCAAAAAACCACTTTGTTGATACTACTGTCATAAATTAACCTCCTAAATTAATCTAGAAAACCACAAAATAAATCGGAACTACTAATACCTGTATCTAACATTAAATCAGTAACATTTACTAAAAATTCTAATAAAAATGGAACTAATAGAAATACTACAGCAACAACTAATCTTGTAGATACTTTTTTACCAGTTTCTTTCATTTTATCTTCTTCACCAGAAAATACAACACCTAAATAATCTGCAATACTTAAAACGATAACTAATATAGGAATTATATATCTAATAAGTTTTATAGCCCATGAAATCATTTTTCTAGTTTGGCTACCTTCTTTACCAAAAATATCACAATTTGCTGTGGAAGCTCCTCCACCATTTGCGGCCGCACCTTGATTTCCTGAAGGCTGATTTGCATCCGCACTTTTAGCTGCTGAAGATTGTTCTGCAACTACTCGTTGAGGTATTAATTGTTTAAAATTATTATCATTTGCCATGCCATCTCTATACCTAGTACTGTAGACCTTAGCCTCATTTCCATTAATAGGAACAAGCATGTTACATATAGGACATTTTGCTATTGAAAAAAATTTTTTTACACCATTACTTAAATTATTCATCGCACTATCAATATATAAAGCAGGGCATAACCAACCATTACCATTAGGATTTGTTGGATCTCCTCTTAAATAAAAATCTTCTGCAAATACGCCTTGAGCAAATGCTTGACCACTATATATTCTTGTATTTTGATTATTGTTATAAGTTATAGTAACTGTTGATGACTTTATTTCACCTGATTCCTTTTCTTTAAGAAGCAAATTATATTTTGTATTTGTATAACTTAATTTCATAAATAAACCATTTTTAATTGGTTCTACATCAATTTTCATTTCAACATAATCAAAAACATTATTAAAAATATTCCAATCACGATTTGTTTTTTCAAATAATGTTTGTAAAACTGTTTTACTTATTACTGATTGCTCATATACACAATGAGTAACTTGTTCAGCCCTAACCTTTCTTATATCACTAAACATAAATAGACTAATAAGTAATATTGTTATATAAAATATACTTTTTTTCATATATTGCACCTCTATTATCATATTTCTCTTTATATATTATAACATAAAAAAAAACAATAAGATACTAATACTTAATGTTTTTTTTATTTTTGGTTATATTTTTTTTAATTTTTACAATTTTCATTATTTATAAAGCAGTTTATACAAGCTGAAACTTGTTTTCCATCAAATGAATCACTACCTGATTCATCACTTGCTCTTGATAAAGTTGAAAAAATAAAACTTACAATTGCTACTACAAAAAACACTAAAACTGCAGATATACATCTTTTAACAAACTTTCCTTGATTTTCTTTCATTTCTTTTTCTTCTTTGGCCATTACTGCTTTTCCTAAATCTAACATTCCAAAAAATATAAGTAAAACTGGTATACCTACTTTAATAAAACCTACTATAGAACTAGTAAAATAAGGAATCATGGGATCAATATCCAATGAACAAGTATTTAATAATATATACATAATAAGCCTCCTATATAAATTATATTAGTATTATAACACTAAAAGAAAAAAAATCAATATTAAATTGATTTTTAACAATCACCATTTATAAAGCATGCGATACAAGTAGTAGCATTACTTGCCTTATTTTCATCTCCCTCATCAGCCTTAGCTAATGTCTTAAATACAAATTGAACTACTGCTACTACGAAGAATACAAGTACAGCATAAAGGCAACGTTTAATAAATTTTCCTTGTGCTTCCTTCATTTCTTTTTCTTCATTAGCCATTACTGCTTTTCCTAAATCTAATAATCCCCAAACTATTAAAGCTATTGGAATTAAAATCTTAATAATAGTTACAACTAAATGTACTGTGTTTGGAACTATTATATCAATGGTAATATCACCGCATGTAATATCTGTTAATGCAAACATAATAAACCTCCTCCATATATTAAGTGTATTATCACTTCTAATTTAATGATACTTTATTTTTAATAAAAAGTCAATTATTTACCATAATAATTGACATTATTTTACATATTTATGATAATCTAGTAAAACCTAATTTTATTAAAAAATCAACTAATTGTTCTTGACGACTTGCTCTTTCATCTAAAGGTGGCATATTATAAAATATTTTTACTCTAGATTCTGATTCAAAATCGTGAACATC
This sequence comes from uncultured Bacilli bacterium, assembly GCA_947631525.1. Classification (GTDB taxonomy): domain Bacteria; phylum Bacillota_I; class Bacilli_A; order RF39; family UBA660; genus OMSK01. The sequence continues at coordinate 5,785 of CANRLQ010000001.1, forward strand.
TTTATTATTTAATAAACTCTGATTTAAAATAACCTTTTTGTTTTTTAAATCATTTAATATTCTAGAATTTACTATCATTAATCTATTTAATTTAACCATTGAAGGTTCAATTAAATAAATTACTTCAGTACATAATTCTTCAGCATTTTTACTATTATTAACATCTAATAGAATAATATCTTTATCAAGATTTTTATTAATAAGAGTTTTAATATTACTATTAGTAACTGAAACTAACTCTCTATCATTAAAAAATCTAAAATCTGATTTTTCAACTTCCATAGCAACTACTGAATACTTAGTAGATAATTGTTTCTTCATCAAATACGTTAAAGTTGTAGCACCCGACTGTTTTGTAACATTTTTAATTCCTAATATTCTAGGTCCTGTTAAAGTTGGCTCACCTTCAATATATCTATCAACATAAACAGTTTCTGTTTTAACTTGCTGTGGCTGAACTGCATTTACAGGATTAATTATATGTAAATGAGCTACATCTCTATAACTATTAGGATTATTATACAAATATAAAATACCATCAGCATTTGTAGTAAAATTATAAATACCCATCGATATTAAATTAGACATATATTGTGGTGATGTAGTATCAGATGATTCATCTAATAACAAAATCACTTTTTCCATATCTAATGATAACGATAATTTCTGAATTGTATTAATATTTTTATAATCTTTTAGTGCTGTTATATCTAAAATCATTCTTTGAAAAAAGAAATTTTTAAAATTTGCAACTAATTCATCAACATCAAACTGCCCATTCAACTCTTTTATTATTTCAATATCAAGGCTTTCAAGCATAGATTGATATTTGTTTGAAACAATTACATTCACACTAGTTCACCACCTTTTTAAGCATTTCCATTAAAATAACCAAAACTTTTAGTTTCACCCTTTACAGGAAATTCAACTGCAGACCCAATAACTGGAAATTCAAAATGCATATAAGTTATAACTTTGTAATAATTATCATTACCATAAGTATGTTTTATTACACAATAATTATATCCTGCAGTGGTAGTAATATTTGCACCATAAACTATAGTTTCGTTTGCTTTACCATTTGTTACGCATTCCTTATTTCCTGCACCTGCTCCAACTTGATAACCAACCTCTTTTAAATAACTATCTATTTCATCTTTTAAACTATCATTCCAACCATTATTTTCTTCAATAATATTTACAATTTTATTTTTAACTTTATAAGCTTTAGAATAACTAATTGAACCAACAAAGAAAATCATTATAACACCAATGATTGACGCAATCATCCCCATAACTAACGAATTTCCTAATGCCTCTCTCATATTCTAATACCTCTATTCATTAAAATAATATATATTTTCTGTTGTAGATTTGATTGGAATTTTTAAAAACAAATCTCCAAGTGGAATATCTATATTTAAATAAGTTGTTATCTTATATTTATAATAATTATTTTTTTCTTTTCGCGTATCTAACAATTCAACACAATAATCAAAATCTGTATCATTTTTTGTGTATTCATCATTAGAACATTCATGTTTACCTTTTCTATAACCTAAACTTTCTAATTTAGTACTTATTTCTTTTTTAGCTAAACTATTATATCCTTCATATTTTTCAATACTACTAGATATAGCATTGTTAACTTTATAAGCTTTATAATAACTTAAAGTGGCAGCTAAAAAAGCAAATGTTACCACTATAAAAATTGTTATTATATTTATCGTAGCTGTAAATCCTATACCTTGCTTCATTAACTACCTCCCTATTCACATTATTATTTTTTGGCTCTTTCTTGATTTTTACAAGAAGCATAGTCTAAAGTATTTGCATTATCTGCACTTACTTGACATTTTCCACCCTTCCAGTATCCACCGCAAGCACTACAAGCCGCACTATTCTCTGTACTAGCCATCATACTATTTACAATAATAGTACCTATTCCTAAAACTATTGCAATCAAAACAATTGTGATTACTGTCATATTTGCTTCTCCAGCTGCTTCTTTCATTTTATCACTTTCCTTTCATATAAATATATAATAATTATCGTCATATTTTTATTGAAGTACAATTATCCTCTTTACTATATGACTACACTATTATTATAACTCCATTTATTCTTTTTATCAATATTTAAGTGTAAAATACTTTACATTCCCATCATACTCATCATTGCAATCATTAATAAGACTAATATTCCGCCACCAGTTGAGAATAACATCATCATTGTTTTATGTTCCATTGTTTCCAAACGATTTTTATATTTATCCTCACGCATTTTATTTTGTAATGTTGAAACACTCTTAGCAAACATAACTAATTGTTCATGTTTATTTTCTTGAGCTCCTAAACTTAAACGATATAGAAGTCTCATCATACGCATAGAATCTCTAACAGGATACTCTTTAGCAAAATCCATATATGGTTCTACTGTAGAATCTCCAGCCTCAATACGTTCTATTAGTCTTGTAAGTCCAGATTTAAATATTTCTGGTGCTGTTTCAACACTTTTTGCTAATGCTACTGGAACAGTATAATGTTGAATTAAAATTTCCAAACTTTTTAGATAGTATGGTAACATTTGATTTATTTTATTTAAGTTACTTTTATAATAAGCTTTTAAATTCATATATGGAATTTTAAAAACCAAATAACCTATTACTATAGAAAATATAACATTAATAAAGCTTAGATTAGAAAACATTAATATAATTAAGAAACATCCAATTATAACTAGGGCATTTCTAATTCTTATTGAAAATAATTTATTAATATCTAAATCTTCACTACCATATTTAACATTAAGTAAAAATGCATAATCATCTTCCATTAAAAATCTAAAATATGGTTCAATATCTCCTATAAATTTTTTTGAATCAATCATTCTATTGTAATTTAGTACAAATAATATTATAGCTGCTATAAATATAAATTCCATTATTCAGCCCCCACATTCTCATTATAATATTTTTCTCCATTAAGTAAGAACAATGTATTAATAATTATAATAGCGTGTAATAATAATTGAACAAATAAATTATCTAAAAGTGCTATATAAGATTCTACACCTAATAAAAATTGTACTAACATTACCATTAAATATAAAATTATACCAAATTGAAGAAATTTCTTATGGAAATTTGCTCTATCAATTCTATCACGATAAACTGCTTCAACAAGCATGTCTATATCCTGACTCATATTTTCTAAAGCATCTCCAGAATCTTTAGAACCTTCATTAGTAATTTGTAAGAATAATTGATGTGTATTTTTTACAATATAATAATCATATTTTTGATTAAAAAAGTTAATTGACTCTTCTATTGTACCATTGTCATATGCTAAATCAATCATTAATTTAACATCACTTTTTACAGGATCTTCTAATACATCTGATTCATAAACACCTTCTAAGGCTTTAACAAACGCTTGGGTTGTCCCAAATTCCATTATAACATTGGTTGTATAAACTTGAATTTGTTCAAAGATAAATTCACTATATACTCTTTTACATCTAAGATATGTAAGGTATGGAATTACTGCAACAGCAATTACTGCATATATAAATGAAACTATTAAACTATAAAAATATAAATAAGTTATAACAGCTGCACCAACTGCAAATACAACTATTTGTATAGTATATTGTCTTGTAGTATATTCTTGACCTAAATCTTTTACTTTTTCTCTTATTTCTTTAAAAGAATAAGGAGCATATTTATCATATATATTACCCGCTGTTTTTGAAATATATTTGTAAACACTTTCACCACTACTGTTTCGATAAGCAATTACAAATATAACAACAAAGGCAATTATTAAAAATACTATTAATTCCAATTTATTCCTCCTTTATTCTATATTTCCTACATTATTTTGCATGTTAGGATTATTTGTTTTGTTAATATAATTTTGATTACTAATTTGACCATTTTGATTAATGCCATTTGGGTTAATACCGACATTTAATTTATTAGGTTGATTAGTTGACGTATTAATTCCTGTATTATTTAAATTATTAATATTACTTACTTGTTGCCCAACATTAATTTTTTGATTTGGATTTAAAGCTTTACTTTGATTTACTGTTTGTCCAGTATTTAAAGGTTGTCTATTGTTAACAATTTGTCCAACATTAACACCTTGAACACTTTGCAAACTTTGTGATGATTTTGTTTCACCTGATTTAATAACATCTTTAGGTAAAACTACTCCTTGAGCATCCAAATAATCAATTAAATATTTTGATGGGCTTTTTCTAACCACATGTCCTGTTGTTGACTTTTTATAAATTGTATTTGTTCTTGCTTCGTTATCTTCAGTAACATAAAATTCTGTAACCTCAGCAATTTCACGTTTAAAACTTCTTGTTACTTTATCTTGATAAGCTCTGATATATACTCCAATTTGTATATATCTATAAATTGATTTTAAAAATTGTTCTATATCTTGATTTGTTTCAAGTAAACTATACATACGGTTAGGTATAGATGATGCTTTATCAGCATGAATTGTTGATAAAATATAATGTCCAGAAGATATAGAGTTACGTACTGCCATAACGGCCTCTGCACTACGAACTTCGGATAGTAATATCCATTTTGGATTTTGTCTCATACATGTTACTAAAACATCTGTATAAGAAGCTATATTATTTGTTTTCATAGCTACTATATCTCTATGTGGAAATATTCTATCTAAGTGAAGTTCCAAAGTATCTTCTATTGTAATTAATTTTTCATCTTCTCTTGTATGTGCTGCTAAATATTTAACAAACTCGGTTTTACCACTACCTGTTTCTCCACATACAATTATGTTGCAATGTCCTAAAACACATTGAATCAACATATTGCTCTTCTAATAATTTCCCCTTTTCCAATCTTATTTTAGCAGGTGTTTTACGTATAACGGCAGCTATACCATTTTTAGCTATTGAATCATGAACGAAATTAAGACGAAGCTCTGCTCCTTCAGCATCCAAAAATGGTGAGGCCATATTAAACGATTTACCCATGCTATTGGCACATTGAAATGCTAACTTTTCCATAAATGCATTATTTACATTTGGATTTTCAACTCTAAAAAGTCCTTTTGATAAAGTTCTTAACCAAAGTTGGCCTCCATTGCTATATGAAATATCGGTAACATCATCACTTTGTAAATATTCTTTAAGTGGCCCAAAATCAATTTGGGCAAACATTGAATCAAACATTAATCTTCTTTATCTGTGTTAGTAGTTGTATCAGTTGTATTTGTGTTATCAATTTCATCATTAGCTACTGTATTAGCATTTATGAAATCTTTAAGTGTTTGAGAACTTACAGCTGTTTCTCCTTCTTCACTTGCAACTGTAGCACCATGTGGTACAGGGAATAATTCAACAGAATAAGAGCTCATATAACTTGCTTTTCTAAGTAAAATATTAATTTCAGGTACAACACCAAATATTAAATATGCTGGTGTTCTAGATTCTGCACTATTTTCAAATACATTTTTACCTGATGAATCTTTTACAGCTAAAATTTTAATATTTTCAACTAATTTACCAACCATAATTTTTCCACTTTTGTTTACGGCTTTCATGTAAATGTCAATGTAATTACCAGTATACATTGAGTTACCATAAGTAGTTGCTGTTGTAACTGGGAAGTTATATGGTACTTCACCTTCTTCAACTTCAACAAATGCTGAATCTGGTAATTCTTTTTCTTCAACAACTGTTTCATTGTAGAATAAACTTCCTGTTGGTATTACAGTATTATAATTACTATACTTACCAATTACCTTATTTGAATCTACATAAACTTCTCCTTTTTGAAGTACAATTGGTGCAACATCGATATAAGTTATCATATCAGGTGTTATCTTTGTTCTTGGTTGTATTGTTGTTGCTGCTACAGGTATATTTTTAACAGGACTTACTTGTTTATTTATTTGATAACGATATCCTAAAAATAATACAAGAATAATTGCCAATACCCCTATGATTGTTACAGTATTTTTGTTTTTGAAAAAATTTTGTAACGTAATTTTTAAATTATTCATTTTTTTCTCTCCTTTTCTATATATCTAACTTTGATTAACAAAGTTTAGAACTAATATGGTGTTTCTAATATTGCATCTATTTTGTTGTCAATTGTAAAGTCAACAACTTCATTTGCAACAGTAGAAGTTTGTTTTGATCTCACCCTTAGACTTACTTTAGGTGGATATTCACTAATATCATAAATATCTATAACATATGTATTTGATAAAGATGCATTTTCTGCAAATCTTCTAACAAATATCTCTGCAAATTTTTCTCCATCTATACTAATATTCCCTGTTTTTGCATATTCAGCTTGATCAATAGCATCATACATTGCTGCTTCAGTTGTTTCTCTAAGCAATGTATAATTTTGCTGATCTGTATTAGTAATATTTTGGAAGAAATATATAAAAACTATAGATGTAACTCCGAGCATTAAAATCATGCTCCCCCAAAATGATTCTTTCATTTATATTTCCTCCTTTACTTATTTCCCATTAGGATATGTAGCTAAAGTTGATGATGAAGAATATTTTTCATAACAACTTCTAAGAGTTGAAGTAGTATCTGTGCTTGAACAATTTCCTCCAACTAATATACCTTTATATTGTCCACGTAAGAAATTACTACTAACGCAAGTGTTGTCATCACATGTATAATCACTTTTTGTTGGTGTATATGAATGTTCTTTATTATAATTTCTTATGCTTTTAATATCTTCTGGAGTTAAATTAATTGTGTATAATATATTTCCATCATCTTTATATAAATTATCAGCTTCTACAGTTCCATTATTTGACAATCTTGTATGAATTTTATTTTGAACCCACCATAAATTTCGCCAATTATAACCTGGAAAACGACCTATATTCGTAGTATCATATGAAGTTACTTTACCTGAATAAGTCATACCTGGAAATGGATCTTTTAAATCTATAACTCTATATACTATTTTTTTACCTCCATATGGGCAAGTTTGTTCTTCACAAACAGCTAACGCTTCAGCAATTTGTGATTCATTTGCTGTTGAAGTAGTAAGTCCTTTCTTAGCTAATTCTAATTCTAAACAATATTCTGGATTACCCATATCTTCACACTCACCTTCTGGTGGACATCCAGGACATCTATATCTAGTTTCACATATTTCACCATTAGCACATACTTTTTTCCATATAACAGCTTTTGTTCCCTCTGGTTGTATTGATTTCCAACTACAACTATCTGTATTACATACACTATTACACATTTTATTGTAACAATATTCAAAATCATCAGAAGCATAATTTTGATATTTATCTATTTCTTTGCTAAGATTTTTAGATTTTTCTTCAGCTTGTTTTAAAGTTACTGTATTTCCTCTAACATTTAAATTAATTTTTCCTTTTTCTTGTTCTACTTCGTCATTAATTCTTTGAATTAATTTATTTACTTCATCTTTTAATTTATCATAATCGTTAAGACTTATTCGTGCTTCCTCATTTCTAACTGTAACATATTCAAGTGATGAAACTTTAATTTGTTTTTTACTTTCAAATTCAGAAACAGATTTTTTTAATTTTTCTAATTTTTGCTTATTTTTTTCATTTCTTTCGCTTTGATAACTAGTTTTACATATGCTGCTTTCTATTCTATCTGTAATATTTTCTAATGTTAAATTATTATGAGTTCTATCTTCTATACAATCTTCATATTCTTTTATTTCAGTTTCTAATTTTGTTATTTCTTTTATTGCATCGTTATAAGACATTGTTTCATAATCAACTTGTATTTCTCTTTTTGATTTCAGTTTTTCGATATCTTTTTCTAATTTTTCAATATCTTTATTTAATGTTTCAATAACATTTTTAGCTTGATTAATTGATGAAATAACAATACGATGAACATAATCTGTCTGGATGGTATAACGAAATTCATTTGATGAGTTAGTATTTCTTATTGCTTGATCATAGTCATTTTTTAAATTTTGTGTAGAACTTAATAAATTTCTACTATTAAAGCAATCTGTTAAATCAACTGTTTGATGATTATATTCACATGTACAATGTTTATAATTTTCATTTTCATATTGTTTTTTATATTCTTCAAATTCTTCACTTGATAAATAACATAATTTAGTTTGAGCATCTAAGCAAGCAAGATTTGAATTACCACCATTATTGCCAGGCTCCCCACTACATAATAATAGCACATCAAGATTTTCTCCTGCCATAGGTGAAGAACTTGGACAAATACAATTATCTTCTCCTCCTACTTCATAAGAACAAGTATAATCAGTTATCTTACTTCCAACATTATTATCTATACCTAAATTTAAATTTAATTTCAAATAATATTTACCACTAGCATTTTTAGAAATTGCTAATGAACCTTCTTTTCTATTTTGAATTAAAGGAAGAACTGCATTAGCATCGTTATTTGTAGAAAAGAATCTACCAGTTTGATCAATCCAAGAATTCAAATTTGCTGGTAATTTAAACCAAGATGTTTGTGACATAGAAATTGATGAAGTACCTACTGAGATATTATTTTGTTTCGTAGAACTTAAAACTATTGGACTATTTCCATATTGTTCATCAGTATAATTAACTGTAGCACCATTTTGATAGCTACTGTAATAGTCATTAACTAAATTTGTATTTGAAACACTTCCACAAGTAGCCGTAGTTCCCACTGGATCTGGATTAACAATTGTACAGCTAGTATTGATTGTTATCTTCATTCTATAAGAAGATAATTTATCGTTCCAATTACTAGTTGGCCATTCAAATGAAGTACCAGGTTTCATTTGTTTTTTTACATTACCTGGTAATATCAGAGTAAAAGTATCTTTACAATAAACATTACATCCACCAGTTGTTGTACTAACAAATCGTCCATAATAATTTGAACGTTGGCCTAAACTTTCATCACAAGAATTATTATCTGTTTTTACAGTATAAACAGACTCAAGAACCATTTTTTTATTATAGTCATCTGTACACTTTAAATTATTTGTTTTAGTTTGAATTGAATTAGACATACAGCAAGAATTACAATAAACATTTGTATATTGACTTACTATTCCATCTAATCTTCCACTTAATGTTGCATTTGTTGGAGATGTTAATGAATTATCATACCAAAACTTAATATAATTTTTTATATCATAATTTTGTACTTTACCAACACAGTCAACAGGTTGACATGAATATTGAAAACAATTGTTTTCATATCGACATAAATCTTCAGCTTGTGCATCACTATATTTTTTATCCGTATATTTTTTTATACAATCTGTAATCTTAACTTGCCCTCCAGTTATAGGATTAGTACAATACCTATTTGCTGTACAATATAAATCTTTACAAGTAGATTTTGCATTTGCCTCACTTTGACCTGCATCAACATAATTTTCAACACAAGTAGTTATATCCATTCCCTTATTTATTGCTGAATCATCAGGACATAAAATTTTATCAGGTGGTGGTATAGCAGCTGATATATCTATAATATTCATACCACATCCCACATCATAATCTTTAGATGTCTCTAAATTATTTTCATTACTACAAAATTCCTTAGTTTTATATTTAATTCCAACATCTGTAAAATTAGTATAAAAAGCCGCTAACATATCTGAATATCTACTCCTACGTTGTTCTCCACCTTTAACCCTAATTTTTGTAACATTTTTTATTGTGTCATAATAAATCGTACCTGAATTACCATTCATAACATATGTAACAACAGGTTCAATAACAATACGATATCCTTTTTTAGCATGTGGTGATTCCTTTTTAGCTGGTTCACTCTTTTTATAACTAGATTCTCCAGTTTTTTTGAACCATTTTTTGGCATTTTTCCAATCATTCTTTTTAAACCATTCTTTTATTTTCTTGCTTGCTTCTGCATATTCGGTATTACCAACACCTTTAAGTACCCCACTACTTTTATCTAATATATTTTTATCACCCCAGTTTTTATTAGACCAATATTCACTATAATATTTTTTATAACTAGCACCATTTATCCAATATAGTGTAACCTTAACAGTTAAGTGATTGGCATTATTGTACATACAAGGGCCAGAAACACTAGAACAACTAGCTCCACTTCCACTTACAACGTCACTACCTTCACCATTATATATCGATGCTGAAACATTAGTATTGCCTATAAAAGCTAATAAAATAAATACAAATACAAATTTACATATTTTTTTCATGTATAAATCACATCCTATTTTAATTCATTTTTCTTATCATCTCTATATATAATTATACCACATACTACTATTATTAATGGTAAGATTATATAATAATATCTTTTATAACTATTTGTAATAATTTCAACCAATCTAGCCAATCCCTGTTTTTCAGCAACTGCTTCTTTTTCTTGTCTATTCTTTTCTAGTAAGTATTCATTTACTTTCTTTTTAAATTCAGCATCGGTAATGTTTAAATTTATCCATTTTCGACAATATTTATATTCTTGAATATCTTTACATAATTCACTTTTATAGTATTTATTATAACTAGGTGTTTTAACATAAATAGTTCTTAACGAATCACTTATACAAACAAAACCTTTTGAATAAACTTCATATCGATACTCTTTGTTAGGTTTTAATCCTTTAACAGTAACATCTTTGTTTGAAGAATATATCTTACCATTTGAAGTATCTTTTATTAACAATTTTCCATTTAAATTAGTAAAAGTTATATCAAATGTAACATTATTATTAATTTCATTATAAGTATAACTATAAGCTACATTAGCAGATAATTTCTGAATTTCAGATATTTGTGAATCTAAACAATTTGCTGCTTTAATTTGATATGGAAAAAGTACTAATATAATTAATAGGAAAGAATTAACAAATATTCTTCTCACAAATTGCACCTCCATACTCTACCTTAATATAGATTATAACATATTTTTAAAAGAAAAGAAACTAAAATTATAATTATTTTAATTTATATCTGTAAATATTATTTCTAATATTAAAAATTAAAGTAATGTTATTTGCTTTTTCTATTTCTTTATAAATTTCAAAATATAAATTTGAATCATTAACCATTTTAGGTTTAATAGGTTTGATTGTTTGATTCATAATTTTAGTTTCACCATTTATTGTATACTCTATACTACCATATTGATATACTAAATTTTCCAATTTTGAAAAGGTTAGCGGTAAATCTAATGAATCAGAATCTACCTCACCATCTAATTTTAAGATTGTTTTTTCATAATTATCTGTATAACTTGGTACTAAATATTCATGTGAATTATAGATTATATTATTTATATAATAATTATATCCAACATCCATTCTAGGTGAAATACCATATGAATCTATATATATTTTAAGATCTTTTACCAATTGATTATTTATTTCTAAAGTTTTACCAATACTTGATTCCTTTTTGTTATTAGAATTAAAGCTTTGAGGTTTAATTCTAATATTAATATAATTATTATTATAATTAGCAAATTTTAAAGTCATCTTTTTATTTTTGTATTTTTTTGGTATTTCATATACAAGTAAATATTCGTTTTCTGTTTGACCTTTTATTTCTTCATTATTATAAGTATTTCCAATATCAATCAAGTCTTTTTTATATTTTGTTGTATGAACAAAATTAATATCATTTACATTAAGAACAAATCGCTCAGTATTTAAACTACCTCTTTTATTACTATTGTTTTTTAATTTGAATTTAACGGTAACTATATAATTATCTGTTATTTTTCTATTTTTGTAATCAACATTTGTTATATAAACTTGTTGAGGTGTAAAATTAAGTAAATCACAATTAACCGATTCACCTAATTTATGAGCTCTATTTTTAACAAAGAAATTAAAATAGATAAAAATTGATAAAACAATTATGGTAAACAACACAATAATATTGATAATAAGTTTATTTTCTTTATAAATATATTTAGCATTTCTAAGTTGTCTTTTTATATTTCTTTTTGTTTTATTTGAATCATAGTCTAACTCAAATTCAAATTCTTCATTATCTTTTTCTGATATTTCAAAATTCATTTCTTTATCAAAGTCAAATTTTTTAACATCAAATCCTAATGCTCTTACTACAAAGAAAATAGAACTAATTGTTTGAAGAAGAAATAATACCAAACATATATCATCTATAATTTTTATAACTCTTATATCTACAACACCAATTTCAAGTGTTTTACATACAGAATATATATATAAATATATAAGTAAAATAAAAACATAAATTATTATATTGAAAATATAATATTTAATTGGTTTTTCTTTCCAATGTAACAAATATATAATTATTGATATTAAGATTATTACAAATATAGGAATGATAAATATTAATGAATTAAATAATTGTTTAGTTAAATTAAATACTGATATAATTGAACTAGATTGTAAATATTCATTAAAAAAATTTAAAATTGTATTTGTTTTTGTTAATAGATAAACGCTTAATATAGTAAGTATTAAATGAATTATTTTAAAATATTTTATTAAAAATTTATAAGGTTTTCTTAATACCACACTATCCCTCCTAATTATAAATTATTATCTATTTTATCTAATTTATATATGTATTTGTTTCTTTTAAATTTTAATAAGTATTCCATTATATAATTTACGAATGAGTTTTTTCTAATATTGATACTTACATACTTTACTTGAAGTTTTTTAATATAACTTTGCCGACCCCTACTCTATTTACTATTATAAACTATTTAAAAAAAAAAGAAAAGTATTTTTTCTTTTTTTAATAAGGAAGTTCTAAAATAGCATCTATTTTGTTATCAATAGTAACTTCTACTATTTCATTAGCCGCATTAGTTGATTTTGTCGCTCTAACTTGCAAACTAACTTTAGGTGGATATTCACTAATATCATATATATCAATATAGTAATCGTTAGATAAAGAAGCAACTTCTGAATATCTTCTAACAAAACTCTCAATAAATTTTTCTCTATTAATTTTAACATTTCCTGTATTTGTATAATTAACTTTATCTATTGAATCATACATAGCTGCTTCAGTTATTTCTTTTATCAATGTATAATTTTGTTGATCAACATTTGTAACATTTTGAAAGAAAAATACAAACAATATGGAAATAATTCCTAGTATCAATATCATCGATCCCCAAAATGATTCTTTCATTTACTCATCTCTCCTTAATTATAACAATTATAAAAATCTTTTTCTTTAGATGTACTACTCAATCCATTACAATTACCATTTTTATTATTAAGATTTTTTGATAGTATATTGATTTTATAATCTGTTAATTCACCATGTAACAATTTACTTATACAAGCTGAAGAATCACTACTATTTAAACATTTTAAGTCAAAATTATCATAACTATTCTTTTCATTGTATTTTCTTATTGTTTTTATATCTTTTGAAGTAAGTTTTATTGTATAAAGAGGATTTTTACTATAAATTTTGCTTCCTTTACTATTTCTAGAATTTAATATTTTTTCCTTTACATATTGTGAATCCCAGTTACTTCCAGGATATCTTCCATACAAGCTTGTATTACTAAACTTATTTGTTTTTCCATTTGTTTGTAACATTCCAGGAAATGGATTATCTAAATCAATTGTTCTAAAGACAATACTGCTATTATAATTTGTTGAACATATAGCAGGTTCACATTCTCTTAAAACTTTATATAGATTTGCTCTATCAATCGAATTAATATTTTTAGCTAAATTATTATCAGGCATATATCCATAATTTCTAAGTTTATTTATAACACAAATTTTAGGGTCTCCTGTTAATATTTTGTCATTTGGGCAAAAGAAATTAACATCGCAGAAAGTCAAATTTCCATCACAATATTTATATTTAATATTCAATCTATCAGTAGCAACTGCTTCATTTTCCCATTTACAATCACCGATGCATGTATTTTCACAAACAGGAATTGTTATATCAGAATCACAATAAGTTGCCTGTAAATCTGCACAGCTTTTATCACTACAACTAAATGGTAAAATTTTGTCATAGTTCTTAGTACCAGATGGACACTTACAAACATCGGTTGTTGTAATATATGGTGCTACTTCATAATTACATGTATAATTACCTTGATTTACAATATCACCAATAATATTTGATGTACCCAAGTTAAAAACCTTTAATTTTAATTCATAAATAGTTGGAAAATCATCAGTAGAAGTTGATATAACACCTTTACCTCTATCAAAGGTATTTATGTTTGGATAAGTAAGTATTTCACCACTTATTCTATTATAATATCTATTTACATTTTCATTCAATTTATATGTTATAACTCTATTTACAGAAACATTTCTATCTGCTGTTGTAAAACCATTCCATCCATCTGTAAAATTAGTTAAATCTTTCGCAATATCCAAAGAACCTTTATACCAATGTTTTGATTTTTCCTCATTTACTGTACTACCTGCTTCTATTTGAACCGAAGGATTTTGATTGTTATTGAAGAAATCGCTAGGAGTAAATTTATAACTACGACAATCTCCATCAGCTGTACTTCCTTCTCTAATGATAATCTTACATTTTTCTTTTATATTTATTTGAAGTGGATATGTTCCATTTACTGTTGGCCATTCAAAATAATTTCCACGTGGTATTATTTTAGAAACATTACCTGGAAAACTTAGATTAACTGTCTCTAAACAATATATATCACAATTACCAATTGTTTTTACATGTCTACCATTATATTTTGATGAACCTTCCTCACATGTATTATCTTCCACTTTTACTGATTCTTCATTATATGAAGCTTCATTATTCTTATCAGTATTAACACAAACTAATGAATTTGTAAGTGACTTATTACTTAATTTAACATCAAAACAACTTATTGGGCAATATCTTTGCTTACATTCCAAACTTGCTTCATTTATATCTACAACATCATCATCTGTTGAAGCATTAAGCTTATTTTTTATACAATCTTGATAATCCTTATCAGTTCTTCTATGATATTTACCATAATCATCAATCGTTGCACATGGTGCATAACAATTATCCACTTTACACATATCAAGTGCTAATTGTGGTTCTATACCTTTTTTAATATTATCTTTATAACAATCACTTATATTAGTTTTATTATTTGGATCTGAAGCTACAGCTTCATCATTCATACCATAAACACAAGATTTACTTTCTGTACAAGTATCGGCTATACATATATTCTTAGCATCATCAAAACTAGGTTCCTTAGAACAACATTGTCCATTTTTTGCCATAAATGCCCCTGTACATTTATTAGTATAGTTTTGATTAACTAGAAAGTATCCTCCTTTGCAAGATGGATTCCAATCCGCAGTTGTATCATTTATTGTACACTTAGTATTATTATCAGTCATATGATAACCAGCTGCACAATATAATTTTGTATTATCATATGCATAACAATATGGATAAGCTCCATTTTTACCAACTGCATATCCTGGTGGACAAACAAATTGGTCAGTTCTATCCAGTATACATGTACGTGTCCCTGAGACAAAAGTATAACCTTGTGGACAATTAGGCTTTACCCTACAATAACCTGTATCTGAATTATATTCATATCCAGATGGGCATTTTCTTTTTGAAGCATTATCTTTATAACATGTTGTTCCACTTTTTTGCCATCCACTCGAGCAAGAATATGTACATGAAAGTTTAGTAGCATCCCAACTTGTTGAATATGTTGTATGTGAACAACATCTATTATTAGAATTATCACCAGAATTATGACATAACTTTCTAGATACAGATCCCCCATTATATCCCGCTGCCGCACAATTAGCATAAACTCCTGCTGAAACTGAATGATATGTTGTAGATGATGTTGTTTGATAACAGCTATTACCACTTTTGTTCCATCCACTTGCACATGAGCATGTTTGAGTAGCATTTTTTGTTTTTCTACAAGTTTTTGCAGAACTATTCCAAGAAAATCCATCACCATTACATGTTGGCTGTACTCTACACCAAGTATTATTGCTATTCCAGCTAGTTCCACTAGGACAAGTAGCTGTACTAGAATATCTACATGCTGTACCAAGATATTGACCACCACTATTACATGATACTAAATTATTTGTAATTAAACATGTCCCACCACCATTTACAGAAGCAAAAGAACCTGCACTACAATTTATATTAGTTTTACTTACACCAACACAAGTAGTTCCACTAAGTACATAAGCAGTTGATGGACAAAAATATTCTTTATCATACATAGTTACTGGTGGATTATTAAATTCTTCATCAACACAACTAGTTATATTTAATTCCGATTTTGTTTGTGTATCAGTACAAAATATTTGTGAAGTTTGTTCACATTCTTCAGAAGAGTCTCCTAACCATATTAGACCTACACCATAACCTTTACTGCTATCAATCAAATTATCTAAAGAAGCAACCCCACTAACTGAACTTAAAGAAAATGAAGAAAATTGTGTTTTTTTAGAATCGTAATACATATAATGTGAAATAGCATCTACATTTAATTCAAAGTCACTTTCTTTCATCAAATAAGCTAATTCAGTTGGTGTACCAAAATAATATTTTTTTTCGGAATTAGAACTACTATTATATCCGATTAAATTAATGGTTCTACTAATATATAATAATCATTTATACAATAATTAGATAAATCTCTATTAAAAGTTTGTTTTACATATAATTTTATACTGGTTTGATTATAATTACCTTCTTTATCATAAACTATAGAATCAAAATATTTTATAACACTACTCCAATCTATAGAATTATTTTTATAATTTAAAGTAATACCTGTAGGTAATTTAGAAATATTATTATATGAATCTAATGCACTAACACCTTTTTCTTTATAACCATTAAAAATATTACTAGTATCTAATGTTAATTTTGATTTTTGACCAGATATATTATAATATACATTTTGAGTTTTTGATTTTTCATAATAATAATCCTGGCTATATCCAAATTGATTACCAAATGCTGAAACTAAACTTACTCTAAATCCTAAAGCATTAACACTTTGTATCCACTCATTCGTTTTACTTGAATCCATATTAGTTACTGGGGAATTTGAAGTACCAATATTTAATTTATATGGATCATTACTTTTTTCTGTCGATTCACTATCTTTTACATCATCTGATCTATTTGTTTCAGTCTTTTCTTCTCTATATAAAATTGAATCAATTTTATAATTAGTACTTATATTGAAACTATATAAAGATATGACAAGAATAAAACAAAAATACAAAGTTAAGATTGTTAATAGTTTCTTCATTGTTACCTCCTACAGAATTCTATCTTTTTGATCAAGCTTATAAATAATAATAACTAAAGAAATTATAATAAATGGAAGAAAAATAAAATAATAACTAGTATAAATTTTTATTAAATAATATCTAACTTTCTGTAATAATGTTTCTGTTTCTTCAGGTTGTTCTTCTATACTAGGTTTTATACTTTCTTTGTATTCATCAACTTGCTTTTCAAATTTGTCTAAACTGATATTAACTTCTTGCCATTTTTGACATAATTTATATTTTTCAATTCCATTACATAATTCATTTTTATAATATTTATTATAATTGGGAAATTTGACATGTATTGTTCTAACTTTTCTATCACTACATACATTTGAAGGATATACATTAAAAACATACTCCTTACCAGATTTAAAATTATTTATAGTTAAATTATCTCCCTTATAATATAAATTTCCATCTGAAGTATTTTCTATAACAAACCTACCATATAAATTGTTAAATGTTATATTAAAAATAGCTGTATCATTACTTTCTTTATAAGTATAATAATAATTTATGTTATTTGATAATGTTACGTAATTATTAAGCATATCATCTGAACAATAAGCCTTTATCCTAGATGGAAATAAAATAACTATCAACAAAAAGCTTAAAAAATATACTTTTTTCATTTTATCAAATCCTTCGTATCCCACTATAATTTATTATAACAAAAAAGTAATAAAAAAAAAATACAATTTGGAGTTTAAATTGTATTTTTTACGTTCATTTTACTTTATACCTATATATATCATTTCTTATATTAAAATTCAATGTAATAGAATCGGCTTTTTCTATCTCTTTGTTTACTTCTATATAAAACTCATTTTCATAATTTATTTTAGTAGGGTTAACTCTCCTAATTGTTGAGTTAAAAATTTTTGTTTCACCGTTTATTTTATACTCTATAGTAACAAAATAATTAATAAAATTATATAAATTTTTTAAATTTGGATTTTTATTATCGCCATCATAAACAACATTACCAACTAATTTCATAATAGTTTTTTCATAATTATCTGTATAGCTTGGTACTAAATATTCATATGATTCATACATAATACCATCTAATGATTTAAAATCATAATAAACTGGCATTTTACTATTTATTTCAACTGAACTAATATTAATAGTTGCATTATTAACAATATCATTATTTATAACTAATTTATCATTTAATTCTACTTCTTTATTAACACTTTGAATATTTAATTTTTTTGGATTAATATCTACTTTTATTTTTTTATTACTTCCAATATTATATATAAGTACCATTTCTTTATCAACATACTGATTAGGAATTTCAAATACCATTATATAATCACTATAATGTTTCATATCAATATTTTGATCTTTATAAATATTTCCTATATCTAATAAGTCATTAGAGTATTTTTCAGTATGATTAAAAGGTATGTTATTTACTAGTAATTGAAATTTTGATTGACTTAAGTAACTATCATTTGAATATTTACTTATTGCTTCCAATCTAACTACTACAAGTGTATTATTTGTTATTATATTTTGATCATATTTTTGATTTGTTATAAAGGCATCATCAACTTTAATATTTAATGTACCTATATTAAAAACTTCACCAACTTTATAGACCTTATTAATCACATTAGAATATAAATAAATAGATACCCCTATAACAATTATAAAAATTAAAGCCCCTGTTCTTATAAAAAAACGATTTTCTTTATATACATACTTAATATTTCTGATATTTCTTTTTATATTTCTTTTTGCTTTATTAGTATCAACACTAACATCAAATTCAAATTCTTCACTTTCTGTCCTAGAAATATCTAATTCTAAATCTTTACCAAAATTAAATTTTTTAACATCAAATCCAAGTGCTCTTAATATAAAGAAAATAGCACTTATAGTTTGAAGAATAAATAATATTAGTGATAAATCATCAATTGCTTTTAGTATTCTTATATCAACTACACCATTTTCAAGTATATTACATATAGAATATATGTACATATAACAACCTATAATTGATATATAAACAACCATGTTAAAAATATAAAAATGTATAGGTTTATGCTTCCATTTTAATAAATATATAATCATAGCAATTAAAATTATTACAAAAATAGGAATAATAAATAATAATGGATTAAATAATTGTTCTGTTAAATTAGATGTCGATATCAATGAACTAGATGTTGCATATTCATTAAAAAATGATAGAATATTATTTGTTTTTATAACCAAATAAATACTAAGTATAGTTAGTATTAAATGAATAAATCTAAAATTTTTAATCAGAATTTTATATGGTTTTTTTAGTACCATAGTGCCATCCCCCTACCTTTTACTAATTATAGTATAACTTATTTTAAAAAAAAATAAAAGACATTTTTTATCTTTTATTTATAATTACCTATTTTAAATTACAAATTTTTAAATATATCACCCATATTTTCATTAAATACTAAGGTTGCTAAAGAATCAAATGGAGTTTTATCTTTATTTATCAATATCAAATTATTGCCTTTAAAATATCTTACTAAGCTAGCAGCTGGATAAACTGTCAATGATGTCCCAGCTACTATTAATGTATCACAATTACGAATATAATTAATAGCTTGTTCAAATGTTTCATCTAAAGGTTCTTCATATAACACAACATCTGGTTTTATTATTCCTCCACATTCACATCTAGGTATATCTTTAGAGTTAAAAATATATTCAGCATCATAAAATTTATTACACTTAATACAATGATTTCTATATATTGAACCATGTATTTCTAATACATTTTTACTATTTGCTTTAGTATGTAAACCATCAATATTTTGTGTTATAATGCATTTTAATTTTCCTTTTTTTTCTAATTCACTTAGTTTTAAATGTGTAATATTTGGTTTTATATTTAAAGAATTCATTTTATCTTTATAAAATTTATAAAAATATTTTGTATTATCATAAAAAAATGAATGGCTTAATATTTGTTCTGGTGGATAATCATATTTTTGATTATAAAGACCGTCCTTACTACGAAAATCAGGTATACCACTTTCTGTGGATACTCCTGCTCCTCCAAAGAAGACTATATTTTTACTATTATTTATTATTTGTTTTAATCTATCAATATCTTTCATAAAATCTCTTTTCTACATCTTTTTTATTTTAATATCTAGTACATCACTAATATCAATATCATTTACTAATGTAAGTTCTTCATCAGTAGAAATAACCCTTAAAATTAAATTAATTAAATTTTCTACTTTATTTCTACTAATTAAATCTTCTTTATCTACTATATGATTATACCATTTTTTATCTAATTCATATCTATTTAATTCTCTTTTTAATTTATCACCTTTTAAATTTTCTAATTTTTTTAATGATTCTAAATCCCATTTTTTAGCAAATTTTTCTTTCTCATAATTACTCAATAATTCATGATAACGATACGATAAAACTTGTAAAGTAGGTACTTTTATATTTTTTATATTTTTATCTTTTAATATTTCAATAAATAACATTAATGAATAAACAAAACCAGGATGAATATTAGGATTTTCTATATCTTTATTTAATTTGTATAATAATCTTTCTACTTTAGAAATTTTATTTTTATAAAAATCATTTTGTATACCATATATATAACATGTGTCATTCATTATTCCATAAAATATATGAGGTAATGAATGATAGTTGTAATTTTCATCATATATTTTAAAAGTTATTTTATTACTTGCTTCATCCCATGTTGTACCAAGTTCATTTTTAACTTTAACATCATAGCCATAAAATTCTTTAATTTTTGTTTCTAATCTATAATCAATAAATAAGCTATTTTTAATAAATTCTAATTCTTTAAATAAAAATTTTTCAACATTATTAAAATCTTCTACTCCCATTCGTAACCAAATTCTTCTTAAAACCCAATTAAGTAAATCCTTACAACTAATTTTTAAATCATATAAACTATATAAATTATATAAATTATTAGTTAAATCCGTTAAATATTGAAAAAATTCGGTAGTATTTTTTACATATATAGTTGGACAATTAGTATCATTTTGATTATTTATATTAATTTTTTCCAAATCTTCTTTTTTTATATTTGAAATTGAATGACCTTTTTTTTCATATGGACTATTCATTATATTATAAAATAAATCAAAATCTTTATTAGGAAATATTATATTAAATTTTGAGGTTTCAACTTCATTTATTATATCCGACATTGCACTATTTATAAACATTTCAACGGTTTCTTTAAAAGTTACTGAATTATCCATAAAATACATCTCCTTATTGGTGTTGTATTTTATTACTTTATAACTTATTTGTCAACTTATTATACACTTCATATTATGTATTAATTTAATAATTAAGTATAATTTTTTATATTAGTTAGCATATATATCTTAATTACTATTTATATATTATTTTTTGTATTTTTAGTATTTTAACTAATTTTTTCGTAATAACAAACATACACACTCAACATGATATGTATATGTAAACATATCAAAAGGTGTTATTTCAATCACTTCATAATAATCTTTTAATACTTCTAAATCTCTAGCAAGAGTTATTGGATCACATGAAACATAAACAATTTTTTTAGCTTTTGAATTAATTAAATAATTAATTGTTTTTTTATCTAATCCACTTCTAGGTGGATCTACTATAACACTATTAAAATCGTCCTTAATTTTATCAATTTTTGAAGCATCTAAACATTCAAAAGTAATATTTTTTATATTATTTATTTTTTTATTATAATTTGCATCATCTATTGCAAACTTATTTATTTCAATTCCTTTAACACTTGATACATAATTACTAATATATATTCCAATTGTTCCAGTACCGCAATATAAATCTAATACCTTATCATTACTATTAGGTTTTAAGTAGTCAAGAACTTTATCATATAAATTTTTAGCTTGAAGTGTATTAACTTGAAAAAATGAATCAGGTGATATCTTATATATGTAATTACCTATTTTATCTTCAATAAATCCTTTACCAAATAGTACATAATATTTTTTATCTTGATAAATAATAATATTATCAACTACATCTTTTAAATTTTCTAAAAAGTATTTTTCATTTATAGAATCTTTTGTTTTTAAAATTATCATTTTATCATTATTATAATTAGAAACTCTAATAACAACTTCATAAACATTATTTAAATTTATTTTTTTTAATTTTTTTAATATATCGTTGATTACTGGTAAAGCTATATAACATGTATCAATATCAATAATATCAAAACTTTTTTTAGCATAATATCCTATTTTATTATCAACATGTAAAGTTATTTTATTTCTATAATTTTTATTATTATTACCTACAATTGGTTTAATTATATGTAAAGGTAGACTAGTAAATTTATCAATAATTTGTCTAATCTTATTTTCTTTATAAATAAGTTCATCAGGGTATGCTAAATGCATCAAATCACATCCACCACATTTTATAAAATATGGACAAATAGGTTCTACTCTTTTATTAGAAGTTACAAAATATTTTGTAACTTTTCCTTCCATAATTTTTTTATTTTCTTTTAATATTTCGACATCAACTTCTTCTGAAGGTAAAGCATTATAAACAAAAATGGTTTTATTATTAATTTTGCCTATTCCTCGACCTTGATGATCTAATCTTTCTATTTTTACTTTCATAATTATCTCCAAAATTTATATTTTTTATTTTATTTTTATTTTAGTTTTATTAGTATACAAATTACTAGATAATGAATTATTTGATATGTTTTTCTTTTCATTAAATTTTTTAATTAATTTTTTATGATATTCATTTAACTGTGAAACCACCATATCACTTTTAATTAAATATGATGATTTTGGAACAACATTTAATACTGTAATTATTTTTTTTAATTCATAAGCACTCATTAAATATCGCCCACAAATACTAGAATAATTTCTTACAAATTCTTCCATATGATCAAGCTCAATATATTTAGAAAAAATTTTTATAATATCTTCATTTTTAGAAAAATTTTCTACTGACATAAAATAATAAAAATCTGTCCTATTTAATTTTACACAAGCATCATCTGATAATTTCATTAATTCATCATAAGAAATTATAGTTTCTTTTTTATACTTATCACTACTCACTACTTAAACACATCCATTCATTTATTATTTCTATCTATATTTTATCATATATTTCAATATTTTGGAAATAATAGAAATAAATGAGGGATACGTATGAAAATAGAAAAAAGTATTGAAAAAAATATTAACATCATTAAAAGTGCCTATGGTAATAGTAATGATTTAGTAAACAGAAATATAAATATTGGAAGAAAAAAAATTGCTTATGTCTACTTAGAAAGTGTAAGTAGTGATGATAAAATAAGTGATTTTTTAATGAAAAATATAAGTAGTTTAGTAAAAGAAAATAGTCTAAATCCTTTTAAAGACTTATTTAAAAATTTAAAAAATACTATTTATAATAGTAATTTATCAACTACTAATAATTTTGATGAATTATATTATAAATTATCATCAGGATTTACTTGTATACTAGTTGAAGGTTTTGATGAAGTAATTACTATTGAAACTAGGTCTATATTAGATAGAGGAGTCACTGAATCAGCTACCGAATCAGTATTAAGAGGTCCAAAAGATAGCTTTACGGAAAATCATGAAAAAAATTTAGGTTTAATTAGAAAAAGAATTAAAGATCAAAATCTATGGTTTAAGGATTTAAAAATAGGAAGAAGAACCAAAACAAAAGTTACAATTAGTTATATTCAAGATATAGCTTTAAAAGAAAATATTGAAAAAATTGAAAAAGATTTAAAAAAAATAGATATTGATGGAGTATTAGATAGTGGTTATATAAGAGAATTCTTAACTACTAATACAAAATCAGCTTTCCCACAAATGATAAGTACTGAAAGACCTGACTTAGTATGTGGTTCTCTTTTAGAAGGAAAAATTGTAATTCTTGTAGAAAATAGTCCTTGCGCACTAATATTACCAGGATTATTAATTGATTTTTTACATACAGCAGAAGATTATTATCAAAAACCAATTAATATAAGCTTAACAAGAATACTTAGACTTTTAAGTTTTGTTCTTACAATAATTACACCTGGATTTTATATTGCTGTCACGACGTGGAATCAAGAGGTAATACCAAACGAATTATTAATATCACTATCAATTCAAAAAAATGGTGTTCCTTTTCCAACAACCTTAGAACTAATGTTGATGATAGCCATTTTTGAAATATTACGTGAAGCTGATATAAGAATGCCTAATACAACTGGTGCATCTATAAGCATCGTTGGAGCCTTAATTTTAGGTGAAGCTGCTGTAAGTGCAGGAGTCGTTTCACCTATTGTTATAATAGTTGTTGCTTTTACATCTATATCAGGTCTTTTATATACAGATGTAGATTTTATCAATGGAATTAGATGGTGGAGATTAATATTTATTATATTCTCAACTTTGCTCGGTTTTATTGGTTTAATTATAGCTTTACTCATATTTATAGTAAGAATATGTAGTATTGAATTTTTAAATACACCTTATACCGTACCATCAAGTCCTATTTTCCCTAAAATACTTGGAGATTCATTTATACGAATATCTAGAACTAAACAAAAAGTTAGGGCACCTTATTTAACACATAATAAAAAGAGAATGGAGGAACATAAATGAAAAAATTAATACTTATAATTCCTATTATTCTCTTATTTTCTGGATGTACTAATTATAAGGAACTAAATAATATTGCTATTGTAACAGGTATAGCAATTGATGTAGAGGATGATAAATATGAAGTAAGTATCTTAATATCGAATTCACAAAAACCTGATGAAAGTTCTAAAGAAGGAGATGCTGGAACTATTTTATATAGTGGTAAAGGGAAAAATATATCTATGGCTTTAAAAAAAATAGACAATATTATCCCAAAACAAATTTATCTTGGGCATTTAGCAGTCGTAGTAGTATCAGAAGATGTTTCTAAAAAAGGCCTAGATAAAGTTAGTGATTATCTTTTTAGGAGTCCTGAAACAACTAAACAATTTTATATTATAATGACACGTGAAAATGAAAAAGCTAAAGATGTTTTAAAAATTTTATCACCATTAGAATCATTTCCATCACAAAATATAAAAAATAATATCGATAATGCGAATAATAGTAGTGCTATATCGGATAATCTAAATTACAGTCGTTTTGTGGAAATTTATTTAAAAAAAGGAGCTGAACCATATCTACCAACTATAAAAATATATGGTAATGAGAAAAAAGGAAGTAGCAGCAAAGCTCTTGAATCAGTTGATTTAAAAGCCTATGTTAGTCTTAAAGGATTAGCTTTATTTAAGGGTTCAAAATTTGTTGATTTTGCTAGTGATGATGAAAGTAGAGGTATTAATGTAGTAAATGGAAATACAACAAAAATGATAATAGAAACGAAATGTGGTGATGGATATATAATAACAGCTATTTCTAATTTAAAAACAAAAAAGAAAATTAAATTTGAAAATAATGAACCTGTTGTTTATTTAGATGTTAGTGCAAAAGGTGATATCCAAGAAATAACATGTGATGTAAATTTAAATAAGCAAGGAAATATTGAAAAAATAGGTAAAAAAACAGAAAACAAATTGAAATCATTATTAAATCAAGGTATCCAAAAAGCTAAAGATAATAATACAGATGTCTTTGGTTTTGGAAATTTAGTGTATAAAAAAAATCCTAAATATTTTAATTCAATCAATGATTGGAATGAAAAATTTAGTAATATAAAAATCAAATCAAAAATAACAGTTTATATGAAATCAAAAGGTTCAATAAAACAATCATTAAAGGCGGCTAGATAAATGAAAACAATAAATAAAATTACAAGTCTTGAATATGGAATACTAATTTATTTTTTAATTAGATCAATGACATTAGGAATTGCAGTAAATTCCTATATACATATCGGTGGGGTTGATGGTTATCTATCACCATTTATTGGTATGATAATTGGTTTTATTCCTTTATATATTTTTATTAAATTGCTTAATTACAAACCAGATTTAAATATATTTGAAAAAATAGATTTTATATTTGGTAAAAAAATTGGTACCTTTTTAAATATAATTATAACTGGATTTATTTTATTTTTAGTAACAGTTGTTTTTTGGAATTTATTAAATTTTATAGGTTCTCAATATTTATATAAAACATCTATATTATATGTATCAATATTTTTTGGTATTTGCTTTTGCTACACATGTACTAAAAGATTAGTTGTTCTTGTAAGAGCATCTAACTTATTATTTTATATATCTATTATTATATTTTTTATATGCTTAATAGGCCTTATAGGTAATCCAAAATTAAACAATTTATTACCTTTCTTAGAGTACGGAATTAAAAAACCGTTACTAAGTTCTCTATCACATGTAGCATATACTATATTACCTTTATTCATATTATTAATAATTCCTAAAAATGATATTAGAAACAAAGACAAATTAAATAAAATGATTATACTATTTTATTGTTTAGCTAATATTGGAAAATTTATTGTTACATTTTTAACAATTTTTGGAATAGATTTAGCTAAATTATATGAATTCCCTGATTTTGTTCTTTTAAGAAGAATATCAACAACAGGATTTTTTCAAAGATTTGAAAGTATCCTTGCAACACAGTGGATATTTGATTTATTTATAATGATATCAATGTGTTTCTACTTTGCAAAATCTTCATATAAACATTTATTTAAAAATAAATACGATAACTATTTCATATTGGTAATTATTTTTACAATTTGTATTATATGTAGTAATTTCTTATTTAAAAGCAATACTATTGGAGATAATTTTATACTATATAAACTTCCATTTATTTTAGGTATATTTTTATTTATAATACCACTAATTATTTTTATAAAATCAAGAAAAAAAGCTTAATTATTTAATTAAGCTATAAACACCATATATTATTAAACCTGTTATTATTAAAAGCATTATAATAAATATAATCTTTAATAATAACTTTTTTTTAGATTTTTTATTTATTATTTTATCTGCTTCTTCAAAATCTTCTTTATTAAAGTTTAAACTAGAAGTATAAAATGAATTATCAATTGTATCTGTATCATCAATTTTTTTATTTTTTTCATCATTAGCTTTTGCTTCTTCAAGTAGCATTTTTATTGATTTATTATCTTCTATTGTGGTATTATCATTTGAATCTAAATCTAACATGTTTAATCCTAGTTCCTTATCATTCATTTGATTTAACATACTAGTGCTAGTTATTGTATTAATTAATTCTTTTAATTCATCTTCTTCATTTTCTATTATTTTATCATTGTTTAATTCTAGATTTTTTAGTATATTATAGTTCGTGTTATCCAAACTTCTAAATGATTCTTCTTTTGGTCTTTTATTTTTAGCTTTAGTTAGCACATCTCTTATATCATAAACTTTATCATCTTTTAAATCAAATTCAGGAACAACAGGTTCTTCTTTTTTTTCTTCATGTAATATTTGTCGATATTGTTTTTGTTTTTTATAAGATTCCCTATCTTTTAACATATCTTTTATTTTACTAATATCAATTTCGTTTGTTTTTTCTAATGTTGCAACTGCTTCAATATTAGTGTATTCACCCATATCATATATATTACGATATAAATCTTGATTTTTTTGACTTCGTTTTTTAATATTGCTATTATTTCTATAATATTTTTCCATTCTACTAGTCATAATACCACCTATAAATAATAATAACATATTTTTTTTCTTTTTTAAACTCTTTCCTTGCATTTATCGACTATTTTTTTTATAATATTAACTGGAGGTAATTAATGGAAAAGGTAAGAGTTAATCAAGATGCGTGTATTGGTTGTGGTGCATGCACTGCAATTGCTAGTGAAGTCTTTTCTTTCAATGATGAAGGATTTGCAGAAGCTAATGAAGATAATAATATCTTAGATGAAATGGATAATGAATTAAAAGAAAGTGTTATTGATGCTTTAGAAGGATGTCCAACTAGCGCTATTGAAAAAATAAATGAATAATTTTATCAAAAAATCCTAATTTATATTAGGATTTTTTGATAATGCATATAATTTTTTTACTTCTTTTGGATTTAATAAACGGTATTCTCCTGATTTTAAGCCACTTAAATTTAAAAATGCTATTGATTCTCTTTTTAATTTTAATACACTATACCCTATACTTTCAAACATCTTTTTTACTTGATGATTTTTTCCTTCATGAATGATTATTTCAACTATTGAAGTATCAGTTTTTTTATCATATTTTTTTATTCTTACCTTAGATTTTGCTGTTTTTACACCATCAATATAAACACCTTTTTCAAGTTTAATTATTTGTTCTTTTCCAATTAATCCTTTTATTTTAGCAATATACAATTTATCAACATTGCTTTTAGGATGCATTAACAAATTAGCAAGTTGTCCATCATTTGTTAGAATTATTGCTCCTGTTGTATCATAATCAAGTCTTCCTACAGGATAAATTCTAATATTGGTATTTATTAAATCAACAACCGTTTTTCTTCCTTTATCATCAGAAGTACTTGTTATAATACCACGAGGTTTATTTAAAAGATAATAAACTTTATTTTCTTTTTTTAATGTATAACCATCAACTTGAATTGTGTCTGAAAAATCTACCTTAGTACCTAATTCGTAAACAATTTCTCCATTAACTTTTACTTTTCCTTCTTTTATGAGTTCTTCGGCTTTTCTCCTAGATGTATAACCACTGTTAGCAATTACTTTCTGTAAGCGTTCCATAAAATCACCTTCATGTATCAATTATATATACTATGATTAAAAAAATCAAGAAAAAACATTTAGTAAAACTAAATGTTATTTACAAGTGTATCCTTGTTTTTCTAAGTATTCTTTAGTAGCATCATAATCTCCAGTTGTATCAACAATATTTAATTCTTTTTTATCGTCATCTGACATTTTTTGCAAATCTGCTTTTAAATTAAAAGTAAATCCTTCTTTTGTCTTTTCTGTAGAATATGAAACACCTTTTTTTCCATCCAAATTACTAAATTGGTTTTCAACAGATGGAATTATTGTATCAACATAGTCTAAATAAGTTTCTTCTAATTTCATATCAATTGATACATCCATTTTAGTAACTTCTTTTTTCTTAAATGTTGCTTTAACACTTTGTGTCATAGTTCCTGTTGTATTTTTACTTTCCATACTACAATCTAATACTTTGTCTTTTCCGCATCCTGTTAATAGACCAACAAATACTACAAGGAATGCTGTTGTTAAATATTTTTTCATACATA
>CANRLQ010000002.1 GCA_947631525.1 uncultured Bacilli bacterium
TTAAATATATGAAAATGGCTTTATCAGATGATTTTGGAGATGTATTTTCAATTATGATTGCTTCCATATTTTTACCATTTTTGCCACTATTACCAATTCAAATGTTGTTTCAAGATTTTATTTATGATTTTTCACAAATTGGAATTCCATATGACAATGTAGATGAAGAATTCCTAAAGAAACCAAAAAAATGGAATACTAAAGGTATCTCTCGATTTATGATTGTCATGGGATTAACATCTTCTCTTATTGATACATTAGCTTTCATTATCTTTTGGTTTGTTCTAGGATATAATTCATTAAATTATCAAGCCTATTTTCAAACAGCATGGTTTGTTCTATGTTTATTAACAGAGCTATTAATTATTCATAATGTTAGAACAAGTAAAAGACCATTTATAGATTCTAAAGCATCATCAATTTTATCAAGCTTAACACTAGTATCATCATTGTTAACAATCATAACGCCTATCTTATTTGTTTCTATACCAGCATTTGGATTTACCATTTTACCAGTAAAATTTTATATATGGGCATTAATATTAATTACAATTTACATATTATTAGTAACAATTGTTAAAAAATTATATATAAAAAGATATAAAGAATGGTTATAGTAAAAAAAGCAAACTTCATCATAAATCTATAAGAAGTTTGCTTTTTCTTTGGTATAAAGCTATAATTATATTAATGATTGTTGCTATAATAATCTCTTTTGTAAAAAATTATAGAACCAATGACACCATTAGCATTTCTATTCGAACTTTTTCGAATATTGATATAAAAGGCTTGCAAAAGTTCTTTTCTTTTTTTATGGTATTTCGATAATTTAGTAAAAATGTCATTAAAATATGCTATAATATTAGATAAGTAGCTTTTTGAGGAAGTTAGTAAAAAGGAACAAAAGAAATTAGACAAAAGAAGAAGATGAATATATAAAAAGTAATTTTAAAATCAAAAATTTTAGTGAAATGGCAAAACATCTTGGTTGTACAATAAATACAGTTCAAAATAGAGTAGAATTTTTAGGTTGTGAATTTGAAAGAAAAAAATAAGAAGATGGACAGAAGAAAAAACTATAGATAAACAAGGTTCACAACTATCTTTAAAAAGAGGTAATAGAAAATGAAACAGAAATTTTATTGGACAGAAGAAAAAATATCTGAATTAAAAAATATATGGAATACTAAATCATTATATAAGATTGCTGCAGATTTCCATACAACACAAGAAACAATAATAGAAAAAGCAAACGAGATTGGTTTAGAAGAATATAAAAGTAATCGTTGGACAAAAGAAGAAGAGGAACTTCTTCGTGAATATTCAAAAAAATATGTTACAAAAACAATAGCAAAAAAATTAGGGAGAAGTTATTTA
The DNA here is from genome assembly GCA_947631525.1 of uncultured Bacilli bacterium. Taxonomy (GTDB): domain Bacteria; phylum Bacillota_I; class Bacilli_A; order RF39; family UBA660; genus OMSK01. Next base: position 1,378 of record CANRLQ010000002.1, read on the forward strand.
GCTGTCCAAAAGAAGGCTGTTAAATTAGGAATTGAATTACATTCAACACCTGATCCATGGAAAAAGTGGATGATAGATTACTTAAAAGATAATATTAATAAGCAACCTATAGGACAAATAGAATCAATGATTGGGCTAAGTTATCATTCGATATTAACTAAATGTAAAGAATTGGGAATTGAATATGTTAAAGAAAATTGGACTGGAGAGGAAATTAGAATATTAAAAGAATATGCTAGTAAATGTCATTATACTGAATTAACAAAAGTTTTGCCAAATAGAACTATTGGAGCTATTTCTGCAAAAGCTTATGAATTAGGAATTAAAACAATATCTACATATACAAAATTAGATGATAAACAAATCAAATATATAAAAGATAATTGGGGAAAAATACCTGCTACACAAATAGCAAGAAACTTAAAAATTAGTATTGGTGTTTTAAATCGATATAAAAAGAAATTAAATCTCCCAAATACAGGACAACAAAAAAAGTGGACTAAGGATAAAATAAGTAAATTAAGAAATGATGCTAAAACGAAAACTAGGAATGAACTAGCAAAGAAGTATAAGACATCACCTGATCTAATTTCCCTCATTGCTAGAAAAAATAATATTAAATTAATCGATTCAAAAATTTTATGGACTGATGAATTAGTTAGTCAATTAGAAAAATTAATTGATCAAGGATTAGGAATAAGTGACATCTCAAAACAAATGGATATAAAATCATATTCAGTTAGACAACAAATTAGAAAAATGAAAGGTAATGGCTTTGTTAATTCAAATTCCAAAGTCATGAGATGGACTGATGATGAAGTTGATAAATTAATTAGTTTATCCAAAATATATACAACAGATGAAATAGCTGAAATGCTTAATAAAACTGAAAGACAAATATATCAAAAAGCAGTAAAACTTGGAATTAAAATAAATAGAAATAAACAAAATTTATGGACCGAAGAAGATAATCAAATGCTAATAAATTTACATGATAGTTATGAGCTTCATCTTCTTTCAAAGATTATGGGAAAATCCGAAGGAGTTATTCGTGAAAAAGCTAAAGATTTAGAACTAGATTTGAAATTTAAAGATAAAACAAGATGGTCTTTAGAAGAAGAACAATTATTGAGAAAATATGCAAAGGATTGTACAATAAATGAAATTGCACATCTTCTAGATCGTACAACTTCATCAATTAGGGGAAAATTAAGATACATGGGAATTAAAGCAGCTCAAAGTTCAAAGTATTGGACTGAAGAAGAGGAAAGTGAATTAAGAGAGTTATCAAATAATTTTTCAATAGATGAGATTGCTGAAAAAATGAATAAGTCTTATGGTTCGATTACTGTTAAATTACATAAATTAGGAATAACTGCAAAAAATTATTCTAATAAAAAATGGACCGAAGAAGAGGAAACACAGTTATTAGAGTTATTAACTTCTTATTCATTATTTGAAGTTGCTGAAATATTAGAAAGAAGTGAAGAGGCAATACTTGTGAAGGCAATTAGTTTAGGATACAATATTGATTCAAAACATAGAAAATGGACAAAAGAGGAAGAAATTTTACTATCTGATTTATGGGGTACACAATCGATAGATAATATTGCTAAAAAATTAAACAGGACTGTATCTTCAATTAGAAATAGAGTGCATGTTCTTGGTCTTGGATCACAAATAGAAAATAATTATGATGGGCTTAGAATTCAAGATATTTCTGATATATTTCAAGTTAATAGAAATATTATTTTAACATCATGGGTAAATTTAGGATTAAAATTAAATTTTAGAAAAAGATCTAATCATAGCGTATATTCTTATGTTCAAATAAATGATTTGTATGAATTTTTAGAAAAAAATCAAAATATATGGGATAGTAGAAATTTAGAAGAGAATATTTTGGGAACTGAACCTGATTGGTTAAAAGAAAAAAGAATTAAAGATAGATTATTATCAACAGATGAATTTGGAATAGAAAATTTAACAAAACAACAATTATTATTAGCTAAACAATATTTCTTGGATTCAGAACAGGCAAAAGAAACTAGCGAAAATGTAATTAATGCTAGATTGATTAAAAATAAAGAAAATAAAAGAAGGTAGTTGCTATGAAAGGTAAAAAAAGACAGTTTACCGATGAGGAAATACAATATATAATAAGTAATTGGGGAAAAGAGTCTCCTCATAGTATGAAAAAAAAGTTTAATTGTTCATGGTATGCAGTTTGTAATATAGCAGAAAAAAATGGATTAGAAATACCTAGATCTAATGAATGGACAAATGAAGAAATTGAAACATTAAAATTATTGTCTGATAAATATCATTATTCTGAAATAGCAAAAATTATGAATAAAACAGAAAATGCTATTTATATAAAAGCAAGAAGATTAGGAATAACTTTAATACAAGATAAAAGAAAATGGACAAAAGAAGAAGAAACTTTATTATCTGATTTATGGGGAACTAAATCGATTGAAACTATAGCAAAAAATATGAAAAGGACTGTTTTTTCATTAAGAGTTAAAGCAGTAAGAATGGGACTTGGTCCTATGATTAGGAATAATTATGATCTTATTACGGTGTCTGATATGTGTGATTTACTCAATGTTACTCGTGATAGAATTACAACTACATGGATTAGTTTAGGTTTGAATTTAAAACAGAAAAAATTAACTAAAAATATGTCATATTATGTTATTACATGGGACGATTTAATGAAATTTTTAGAAAATAATCAAAATGAATGGGATTCAAGATATGTTGAAAAAAATATTTTGGGAACTGAACCTGAATGGTTAAAAGAAAAAAGAATTAGAGATATTGAAGAAAATCCTCTTTGGTATCGTAAGTGGACCGAAGAAGAAATAAAGCAAGCAGAAACTTTATTTAAATCTGGTAAGGATTATAAAGAAATTGCCAAAATTATAAATAGAAGTGAATGGGCAGTTGCTAATTTGCTTAGAAATATGGGTTACAGTTATATGCTACCTAGGTTTTGGAAAGGTAAAGATTTAAAATATTTAAGAGAAAATTATGAAAATATGACTTATTTAGAAATAGCAGAAGCAATTGGCAGAACAACGAAAGCAGTTAGTAGTAAAGCTGAAGAATTAGGATATCAAAAGAAATTGATAAAATCAAAAAATAATGGTGGTGAAAATTAATATGGCTAGGAGATTATCATTAGAAGAAACAAAGAATTATTTAAAAGCATGGCGAGAATTTTCTGATAAAGAAGCATTAGAAATTTTAATGACATGTAATGGAGGATTAGTTGGCTTCTTTTCTAAAAAGTATCTAGGAAAAGGTTTAACATTTGAAGAATTAAATTCAGCTGGTAATTATGGTTTACTAAATGCAATTAATAAGTTTAACTATAAAGAAATAACAATAGAAAAATTTAGTGCATATATTTCTGTTGCAATTGAAAATTCAATAAAAGCTGAATTAAAAAAATATAATAAACATAGTCATGTATTAAGTTTTGATCAACCAATAGTTCAGAATAAAGATGGCGATGAAATGAAAATTGAAGATCTTGTTGGTACTGATGCTGAACAATTAATAGATGATGTAATATCGGAAATGAAAATAGATATTGTTCGTGAAGCTTTGCAATGTTTGACATCTAGAGAACAGCAAATTATTTTATTAAGATATGGTCTTGATGAAGCACACAAAAAAACACAAGATGAAGTAGCAGAAATATTTGGTTGTTCTAAAAAAACAATTTTAAGGCAAGAACAAAAGGCATTAGTTAAAATGAGACATCCTAGAAATACAATAAAATTAAAAGATTTTATTGATGTATAAAATGAAAATAATGTTATTTATATTTAAATGTTTATATAAAATTTTGTAATATGTTGATTACTTAGAACTTTTATAAATAATTTTTTCTCAGTCTATTTCTTAAGTTGGTTTACCTACTTAGTAGTATGCTAATATATTATATATAAAAAAAACAGAAATTCGTTAGTTGGTAAAATTCTTTCGAATTTCTGTTTTCTTAATTTAATTTTTTATAACAAATGTACTCTAGAAAACAAAAAAATTTATTTAAATAATATAAATTATGATATAATTGATTAAATAAATTTTTGTAAATAATCAAATATACGTTAATATCGAAGGTAATTATTAAAGATGATGATTATTATATTTAAGGAGTTGAAGGTAAATGAGTAAATCAATCATAGGGATTGTAGCAAAACATGATATAAAAAGTACAAAAATAAGAACTAGTTCATTGATTAGAGATGAAGTAAAACAAGCAATATTTGCTAATAATGCTATTGCTATAGGAATATTATCACCAAATGAAGAAATTCAGTATACAGTTGATGATTGGCAAAAATATGAATATAAAATAAAAAAGGAAGAAATAATAGAACAAATAAATCTATGTGATGGTATTATACTACAAGGTGGTAACAGTAATGAAGCATATGAAAATTGGATAGCAAAATATTGTTATGAAAATGATATTCCTGTACTAGGATTATGTGGTGGTCAAAATAGTATAGTTAGAGCACTTGGTGGAACAACTTATAAAATTAAAAATCCTGAAGAACATAATAGACAACGTGAACAATATGTTCATAATATAAAAATAAATAAAAAATCTAAATTTTATGATATAGTTGGTAAAGAAGAAATAATGGTAAATTCAAGACATAATAGAGATGTAGATAATTGCCCAAAATTGGAAAAGGTTGCTTTTTGTGAAGATGGATATGCAGATGTTATTGAATCTAAAGACAAATTATTTTATCTTGGAACAAGGTTTCATCCAGAAAGCTTATATAAAATAGATGATAATATGAACAATATTTTCAAAAAATTTATAGAAGTCTGTAAAAATAATTAGGAATAACAATAAAATATTAAATAAAATCTATTGCTTTTTATAATATAGATTTTATTGTTTGCTATATTTAAATTAATTTAAATATGAATTGTTAATTAGTTTGTTCATTCACTACATTATTGAGTGTATGATGTATGAATTATTGTTTATATAATACTTTTTTATATTATCTATAAAAATTTATTTTTATCATCAATTTACTAATCAGTATTATACATGATATAATGATTCATGAAAAAAGGAATATCAGGTGATACTTTATGGATGTTTATCATATTAATAAAAATGATTTAAATTCAAATTATTTTCATTTTACATATAAGAAGAATTTAGAATCAATTAATTCTAAAGGTTTAGTCCCTAATATTGGTAATAATGCCAAAAATATAGAAAAAACAAAAAAAATATTTTTTGTTGAAGGTTTAGATAATTTACTAATTTTATTTGATTGTTGGATTAATGCATTATATTATATTCCCGTTATACCATTTATTTATAAATTAGGTGCTTTCTTTTTAAGATGTAAATGGTTTCCAAATATAATAGGCGATAGTTATTTTAAAGTTTTAAAGGTAAGTAAATTACATCAAAGAAGAGCTTTTAAAAAACTCGATAAAATATTAGATTATGGAATACTCTTAAAATTAGATTTAGAAGAAAATATTGATTTTAAGTATGATGATAAAGATGAAATAAAATCTCGTGGCTATATTAAAAGACATCTAGAAATCTGTGGCTATTCTAAGAAATATTCAAATTTAAATAGTAATATAATGGATAAATGGAATATGCATACTCTAACTGACCGTGTAGTTGATATTAAAAAAATAAAAATTTGTTCTTTAAATAATAATAATTCTAATCTTAGAGATATATTTAATTATTGTTTACAAAATACTACAATAGAATTAAAAAATATTTGTCCAGAATTGTATTCATATTTAAAATATAAAAACTACGTGGATGTGTAAAATGGAAAAAAGTAATATTAAAAATATTGATATTAATTACTTGAATAGTATTGGTTTTAAAGATAATCAAATTAATCAAATTTATGACCTAATTAATAAGGGTATTAAAGAAAAACTATATACTAAAATTCATTTTCCATATCATAATTTAGAACATATTGAGAGAGTATTATGTTATTGTATTTGGATATTAAATATGAAAATTAGTAGAGGGGAAATTTTAAGAGAAATAAATGTTTTATTATACTCTGCCTTATATCATGACTGTGGTAGAAATTTGTTTGTTTCGAATAAAAAACACGGAATTGTTGGAGCAAAAATTGCTAAAGAAAAAATAAAAAATGATTTTAATGATAAAGATTCAAAAATAGTGGAACTATTAATTGAAACTCATGCTAAACCAAGTGATATTGTTGATTTTAAAAATTATATATTTAGTGAAAAGGAAAAAGAAAACATTCAAATATTATCAAATATTTTAAAAGATGCAGATGCTCTTGATAGAAATAGAATTAAAATATTTAAATTTGCTCAGTGTAATCCTAATTATTTAAGAACTAATGAGGCTAAAAAAATATACCATGAAAGTAACATATTTTTAGAAAATTATGAGAAAGCAAAAGATATAATGAAATAATTTAAAAGTTAATTTTTTTGTTTAGTAAAATTCATGGTTTGTATAATAAAGGTATAAATATAATTTTAACTGTTTTTCCTTTAATTATTCCTTTTGATGTACTATTTTATATAAGTTAAAGGAATATATTCATAAAAATAATTTATTTTTTGTATAATTTTTTATTACCCAAGTTATTTATTTCATAATATACCTTTTTTAGATAAGTATCAGGAACTTTATTATCTGAAAATTTAATTAATTCTGGACAAACTTTTAAGATGTGTTCCTCATATTCTGGTGGATTGTTACTATATCCTGTACAATAAGATCCACAATATCTATCAGGATGGTAATAGGTATAACCATATATATATTTAAGTTTTTCATCGTTTAAATTTAATACATCATAATAAGTATAATTTTCATAACAAATATATCCAGTAGCCAAGGTAAACCAATTGCTTGTTGTTTTTTCAAGATTTCTAATTGTAATATATTTTTTTGAATTTAGACTAATGACATAACAATTAGTAATATCTATTTTATAATTAAATATTTTTAATTCTTCATCAAAATTAGAGTTAATAAAGTTTTTTAATTCTTTAATTTCAGTTTTTAATGATTTTATAATATCTTTATTTTGAGATATTACACTATTAATTTCATTTAATTCTTGCTCTTTTTGATATATTTCATTATTAATTTCATTTAATTCTTGTTCTTTTTCATATATTTTATTATTAAGTTCATTTATCTTTTTTTTAATCATATTTTTTTATTCTCCTTTTTTAGAATAACAATAGTATAACATAATTATTTAGTGATGTAAATTTACTTTATTTATAATATGGTAATTTAATAGACTAATAATAATTATTATGCTAAAATATTTATAAGTTAAGAATCATATGTTATGTAATTTGAATAATAGATTTTTGTATTGATTTTAATAATTAGATATGAGGAGAATACTATGATAAATGTTAAGTTAGTGAGTGAAAATAATAATTATTTTAGAAAATGGATTATAGAAGAATGGAAACACCATAATACTGTTGATCCAATATACAAGTTAATCATCAAAAAACCTGAAGAATTAAGTTTTGAAAACAATGAGAAATATTATAAAATAATATCTAATAATAAAGAAGTTGGTTTCGTAGGAATTAAAGAATATGAAAATGAAATATATTTATATAGATTTTATATTAGTAATCAATATAGAAATAATGGAATAGGCACAGAGGTTTTAAAACAATTAATTGATATGGCTAAGAAACAAAATAAAGATATATCTTTAGAGGTTATGGGTAACAATGAACGTGCTAGAAAGTTATATGAAAAGATAGGTTTTAAAATACATTATACAAAAATGGTATTAAAAGTTAATAACATTGTTTATAAAAGTAATTAAAAAGCAAATTTAATAAAATTATAGAAAATTATTGACAATTAATAATAAAACTGTTATTATATACCACATGAAAAAGGGGGAATACTAATGATAATCAATGAATATGAAAGTGAAAATGGAATTATTAAGAAAGAAACTTATAGGGAAGAATATAGTGTATTTTTAAATGAATCTAAGAAAAAATTAGAAGAAATCGCAGCTATAAATGAATTTTTATATAAAAATAGGACATTAGCTGAAAAATTAATCTGTAAATTACACTTAGATTATCCAACAAAACAACAATGTAATAGAAGAAAACAACAACTTCATGAAGAGTTAAAAAGATTAAATCAAGCAGAAATTTATTACTTTGAAGAAGAATTTGATTTAGAAAAAAGACGAGATAAAATAAAACAAAAGAAAAAAACAAATTTAATTTTAAAATAAACGAGATTTTTCTCGTTTTTATGTTATCATAATAATAGGTGATAAAATGAAAAAATTTTTAATAGTATGTTTAGTTATTCTTTCAATTACAGGATGTGGATATAATAAAAAACAAGAAAAAATTATAAATCCACCTAAAAAAGAAACAATTGAAAAAAATGACTTTGTTTCATATAATGGATTATTAAGAATAAACGATACTAATATTGTAAATCAATATGGTGAAATTATTCAATTGAAAGGAATAAGTTCCCATGGTATTCAGTGGTATGGGGATTATATAAATGAAGAAAATTTAAAAACATTAAAAAATGATTGGGGAGTAAATGTATTTAGAATAGCTATGTATACGGATGAAGGTGGGTATTTAACTGATTCAAGTATTGAAGATAAAGTAAATAAATATGTAGAAATGATAATTAAACAAGATATGTATGTAATAATTGATTGGCACATTTTAAAGGATAATGATCCAATGGCAAATATTGATAAATCTAAACAATTTTTTGAAAGAATGGCAAAAAAATATAAAAATGTTCCCAATGTTATATTTGAAATATGTAATGAACCAAATGGTAATGTAACATGGAAAGATAATATAAAACCTTATGCTGAAGAAATAATTAAAATCATTAGAAAATATACTACTAATATTATAGTCGTAGGGACAAGTACTTGGAGTCAAGATGTAGATATAGCTGCAGATGATCCACTAAATTATTCTAATATTGCTTATGCTTGTCATTTTTATGCAGGAACGCACACTAGTTGGTTAAGAGATAAAATAGATTATGCATTAAATAAAAAAATAGCTATTTTTGTAACAGAATGGGGAACAAGTAGTGCTGATGGAAATGGAGGAGTATTTTTAGATGAATCAAAAAGATGGTTAGATTATCTAAACTCTAAAAAAATTAGTTGGATTAATTGGTCTTTATCAGATAAACAGGAATCATCAGCAATTTTAAAACCAGGTTCTACTAATATTAGTGATGTTAATTTATCAGAAAGTGGAAAATTCATAAAAGAACAAATAAAAAAGGAAGTATAGTAACACTTCCTTTTTTTATTCATCAATATATTTTTGTAAAGTTTTTGTAACTTTAAAGTATCCTAAGTCAGTTAAATGTAGTCCTTCTTTAGTATATACTTCTTTTAATCTTCCTTCTTCATCAATTAAGGATTTAAATACATCAATATACGTTACATTATAATTTTTACATAATTTTTTAATTTTTTTATTCATTTTTTTAATTTCCTCATTATTAACAGATGAATTGAATGAATATTTATTTTCCTCAAACATATGCCAATTTATTGGATAAATTGATTCAACATAAATTTTGGTTTTTTTATTATTTTCTTGTATACCTTTAATAATTTTTTCAATGTTAGTTAAAATTTTATCATTATTTGTACCATGATTCATATCATTAATTCCTATTAAAAGAAATACTTTAGATGGATTATATCTATATACATCTTTATCAATTCTTTCTAATAATTTGTCAGTTCTATCTCCATCTATACCACTATTTATAACATTATTTTCACTAAAAAATTCTTCAATTTTGTATCTATTTGTTATTGAATCACCAAAAAAAACTATATTTTCTGGTAATTCACAACTATTTTCTTTATTTATTGAAAGTAGAACAATATTTAATCCTATAGATATTATTAGTAAAATTAATAAATATGTAACCTTAAAATTTTTGATATATTTTTTCATATAATTACCTCACTGGTAATTTATTATAACATATAAATTTATAAAGTAAATACTATAAATAAAATTTAATTATTTCTTTCTCTTTTTTTGTTTATACCAATAATACTTCCAAAAACACATGATATAGATATTATTATATAATATAGAATATTTTTCACTTCAAATTTATTATCAAATGCTAAATATTGAAATAAAATTAAAATAATTAAAAAAATAATACTTAGCTTTAATCCTTCTAGCCAACCTTTTTGATTACTATTTCTTCCTATATAAAAACCACCAATAAATAAAGATATTATAGGTGTTAATAATTTTAATGTATTACATAAAGAAGAACCAATAATATTAAAATAATTTAAAATAGTAGTAAATAAAATTAAAATAATTAAAGAAAATATTATAAATCCAATACTAATTGATATATTTTTTAAATAATTCATAGAATCCCTCCTAATAAAAAATATTCTTGAATAAAAATTTTATTCATTATCATAATAAAATAGGTGATAATATGTACATAAATATAATATTTAAGACTTTTTGCTTATATTTCTTTATTGTTTTTTGTTATCGTATAATGGGAAAAAAAGAAGTAGGAGAGTTAAGTATAATTGATCTTATTGTAACTATTCTAATTGCTGAGTTAGCAGCAATATGTATTGAAAAAGCAGATGAATCTATTTTTATATCAATAGTTCCAATTATTGTTTTAGTTCTTATTCAAATAATACTTAGTTATATGAGTATTAAAAGTGAATCAATAAGAAATTTAGTTGATGGCAAACCTAGTATCGTTATTAAAAAAGGTAAAGTTAATTTTAGTCAAATGACCAAACTAAGATATAGTTTAGATGATTTAATATCTCTGCTTAGAGAAAAAGGATATAAAAGTATTGAAGAAGTAGATTATGCGATATTAGAAAATAGTGGGAATTTATCTGTTTTTAAAAAGAATACTGATTATCCTATGCCAATAATATTAGATGGAGTTATAGATTATGATGTATTAAAAGATATAAATAAAGATGATAAGTGGATTTATAATTTATTAAAAAAAGAAAAAATAAAATTAGAAGAAGTTTTTTATGCCTTTTATACAAAGAATAAAACCTATATTATTAAAAAAAGCGATTTAATTTAATCGCTTTTAAATTGAAAAATTAACATCATTAATACTAATAGATTCAATTTCATCAATATTTGCAAATTTATCAGGATATCCAAATACAGAAGTACAACTTCCATCTTTATTTTCAGTATAATTTATATCTATATAAAGTGATTCACTAAAACCATTTTTATAATTAACCTCAATAGATTCATATTGTTCTCCATATTCATCAAGATTATGAAGATTATTAATATCATTTACATTAAAGTTAACTGTAACCTCATATGGAGATACTGAAATATAATTTGTTTCCATTTTTAAATTATTTTTATCATATATAATTTTTTTAGTATTGATTTTTTTAGCTTTAATGTTATTTTTATTAATATCAAAATTAATATCATGATAAATATTATTAATAAAATATAATCTTAATGTTGCATTATTAATGCTTGAAAAATCTTCAAAGGTAAAATCTAGTAAATAAGAAACAGTGTCATTATTTTCTTCTATAAGAGAGAAACCACTACTAGTATAAGAAACATTATCATTTGTTTCACGTATTAAATTACCTTTTTGATCATAACCAGTATCGATAATACTTTCATCAAATTGGTTACCTTTTGAAAGAAAAGCATTAGAAATAAAATTTTTTTTATTTTTTCCAATTATATCCAATCTTACATATAAGGTATTTTCAGATGTAATGGTTTGAATTATTTTTATTTTCATATCATCAAATTCTTTTATGCTATTAATATCATTTCCTTCAATTTGTTTTGCTGTTTCATCACTTATATAATATAATTCCCTAATTTTTTCATCCAATTTAAAATACTTAATTAAGGCATAGCTACTACCAATTGTAATTGTAAAGGTAAGTAGAATAGTGCATATAGATAAAGCTAATTTTCTAAAATTGATAACTTGTTGGTCATTTTTAGATTCAAGTATTCTATTCAGCATTTTTCTTTTATCATTTTCATCTAAACTAATTTTATCAATTGCTTTTTTAAATTTACTCATAATTTTCCTCCTCTATTATTTCTTTTAATATTTTTCTTCCTCTATTTAAGTAGGAATAAACGGTATTTTCTTTAGTATTTAATATTTTAGCTATTTCAACACAAGAATATCCTTCATAATAGTGCATATATATAGGAATTTTATATTTATCAGGAAGACTTAAAACTTTACCTATAGTTTCATCATTTTTAATATCTTCTTTTAAATCAAAAGATAATTCTTGAGTTTTATTCCACCAATGTTTAACTTTATTTTTGCAATAATTATTAGTAACAGTAATAAACCAAGCTTTTTCATGATCTAAATTTTCAAATGTTACTTGTTTTTCTATTACTTTAATAAATATTGATTGAATAGCATCTTCAATATCGCTTTTATTTCCCTTAAAAAAGATAAAACAAATTTTATAAATTCTATCTACATTTCTTTCATATAATTCTTCAATATATTCTTGATTAACTTCTTTCATATTTTACTCCTTCATAATTAATACAAATTATAATGACATATCCTTGCAATTATTTTATCATAAATTGTAAAAAAGTTACATTAATGATATAATTATTTATAATAGAATTTTAATAGAAAGGTTAAATTAATCAAGGATTAATTAAAGTGATTTATGATTTTAAATGTTAGTGGTAGAACAGATATAGTTGCTTTTTATACACAGTGGTTTATGAATAGATATAAAGAAGGATATATTGATGTTAGAAATCCTTTTAATCCTAAAGCGGTTAGTAGAATCAAATTTGAAAATGTTGATGCTATTTTGTTTTGCACTAAAAATCCTATACCAATTATAAAGTATTTAAAACAAATTGATAAACCAATAATATTTCATATCACACTAACGCCTTATAAAAATGATATAGAACCAAATGTTCCACCAAAAGGTCATATTATTGAAGCTATAAAAAAAATATCTGAAATTGTTGGAATTGATAATTTATATATAAGATATGATCCTATATTGTTAAGTGATAAATATAATATTGAGTATCATAAGAAAGCTTTTGAAAAAATGTGTAGTTTATTAAATAATTATGTAAAAAAAATAATTGTATCGTTTATAGATGATTATAAAAATGTGTCAAATAATCGAAAAATATTAAATTTAAGGGAATTTAATTCAAAAGATTATGAAGAGATAGGTATAAGTTTTAGTAATAGTGCTTCTAGATATAATATGACTGTTCAAACATGTTGTGAAAATCAAAATTTAAGTGAATATGGTTTTAAAATAGACGATTGTTTATCCCATGAACAAGCTTTTAAGTTAACTGGTAAAACTTATAAGAGTTGGCGTGCTAGAAAATGTAATTGTGTTCAAATGGTAGATATAGGAGTATATAATTCATGTAGTCATTTTTGTAAATATTGTTACGCTAATTATGATGAAAAACAAGTAAAGGATAATTTTAAAAAACACAATCCTAATTCATCACTACTTATAGGTGAATTACAAAGTGATGATATTATAAAAGAAAGAATAAAATAACAATTTAATTAAAAAAACATATATTACTTTGGGAGGTAATATATGAATTATGATTATAGATTTGGGAATCAATTTTATAACTATTATGGCGATATAGGTATTAAAAGTACTGAATATAACATAATGGCACCAGAACAATCACAAAGTGAGCAACCAGGTATGGAATATTTAATGACTCCAAAGCCTATTTTTGATAATCCTAATTATAAAGGTAGTGATAAATTAAAGGACAAAGTTGCTATCATAACTGGTGGTGATAGTGGATTAGGTCGAGCAGCAGCTGTTGCCTTTGTAAAAGAAAAAGCAAAAGTTGTTATTGTTTATTACAATGAAGAAAAAGATGCGAATGATACTAAAAGTTATCTTGAAAGTTTAGGTGGAGAATGTATACTAATGGCGGGTGATATATCAAATCCTCAATTTTGTAAAGATATTGTAAATACGACAATACAACAGTTTGGTAAGATAGATATTTTAGTAAATAATGCAGGAGTACAATACCAACAAGATAAATTGGAAGATATTAGTGATGAACAATTTGATAGAACCATGAAAGTAAATATATATGGAATGTTTTATTTAACAAAAGAAGTATTACCATATTTAAAATCTGGTTCTTCAATTATTAATTTATCATCAGTAACAACTTTTTATGGCGACCCACAACTTATAGATTATGTAACAACTAAAGGAGCTATAGTTGGTTTTACTAGAGCTTTGGCTAGAAATTTAGCACTTAAAAATATTAGAGTAAATGCTATTGCACCAGGATTCTTTTGGACACCTTTACAACCAGCATGTTGGGTAAAAGAAAAAATCCCTTCTTTAGGAAGTGATGCTGCAATGGCAAGAGGAGCAATGCCTTATGAGTTAGCACCTACATTTGTTTTTTTAGCTAGTGATGATTCAAGTTATGTAACAGGTCAAGTTTTGCACAATAATGGTGGCCAAATAATGGGATAAATTTTAATTAAAAATTATTTTATAATTTACTAATCGATATTATAGATGTTATAATAATAATGGTGATAAAATGAATGATTTAATTATAGGTTCACATGTATCGTTTAAAAATGATACACAATTATTAGGTAGTATAGAAGAAGCAATAAGTTATAATGCTAATACATTTATGTTTTATACAGGAGCTCCACAAAATACTAACCGAAAACCAATTAATGACAATTTAACAAAACAAGCATTTGAATTATTAAAAAAATACAATATAGATTCTAAAAATATTGTTGTTCATGCTCCTTATATCATTAATTTAGCAAACAATAAGAATCAAGATTTTTCAGTTAGTTTTTTAAAACAAGAATTAAAAAGAGTTGAACAACTTGGAATGACTAAACTAGTTTTACATCCTGGTAGTCATGTTGGGTTAGGAGAAGAACAAGGAATAAAAAATATTATAGATGGGTTAAATAAAGTATTAGAAGATGATACTAAAGTTCAAATTCTTCTTGAAACAATGGCTGGTAAAGGTAGTGAATGTGGTAAAACATTTGAACAATTAAAACAAATAATAGATGGTGTTAAGTATAATGATAAATTAGGTGTATGTATAGATACATGTCATATTAATGATGCGGGGTATGACCTTCATGATTTCGACAAAATTCTTGATTTGTTTGATAGTATAATAGGATTGGATAGGATTGGCTGTCTTCATATTAATGATAGTAAAAATATTATAGGTTCAAGTAAAGATAGACATGAGAATATTGGTTTAGGTACCATTGGCTTTAATAATTTAATAAATATTATTTATCATCCAAAATTAAAATGTATACCTAAAATATTAGAAACACCTTATATTCCTATTGATGATACATCAAAAGAAAGAATGTACCCACCATATAAATTTGAAATAGAAATGATTAAAAATAAAAAAATGAATGATAATTTAATAAATGATATAAGAAATTACTATAAATAATTTTTATATTTTTCCTTATAAAAAGCAAATAATTTAGTAATTTTATTATAATTATCATTTGATAATTTTGTTTTTAAATCTCTAAATATATTATTACTATCACCATATATTAAAGTTTTCCATTCATTTTTTATATAGTAAAAAATAATATCTAATTCTAATTTATTTAAAATAATATTTTCTTCTCTTGCAAATTTATCAACATCATTGACTTCTAATTTATTAATATTTTTTTCTATTATTTTTTGAAACATAGAACACCTCAATATAATATATGTGGTGTTCTTAGAATAATGTAGTTTAATTTAAATAAAATTAAATAGTGAGGTGATTATATGTATGAAGCAAAACCATTAAATTATGATTATAATTTTTTAGAACCTATTATAAGTAGCCGTACTTTAACAATACATTATAATAATCATTATTTAAATTATTTAAACAAATTAAACAAATTATTAAAAGAAAATAATTATAACTTTAGATATAGTAAAGAAGAATTATTTAATCATATAGATGAATTTCCTTTAAATGTTAGAGATGATATTTTGTTTAATCTAGGTGGAGTTGTAAATCATGAATTATATTTTTCTAGTTTAGGTAAAAATGAAATTAATGGAAAATTAGAACAAAAAATAAAAGAAAAATATGGTAGTTTTGATAATTTCAAAGAAGAATTTATTAAAAAAGCTAATCAATTAGTAGGATCTGGATATACATTTTTAGTAATGGATAAAAATGGAGATTTAAATATAATGAATATGAGTAATCAAGAAAGTCCATATATATATGGTATGATTCCAATACTTGCTTTAGATTTATGGGAACATGCATATTATTTAGATTATCAAAGTAATCGTAGTTTATATATAAAAAACTTTTTTCAAATTATTGACTTTGAACAAGTAAATAATTTATATGAAAAAAATTTATAAAAAAAGAAAAAAAATAAATATAAAATATAATTATTATAAAAATTATAAAGATATCAAAGAAATAATTGAAAAAAGATACAATATATTAATAGGATTAATAACTTTAATAGTAATAATATTATTTATAAATTTATTTTATATTCAAATTGTAAAAAAAGAATATTATCAATCAGAATTAAAAGAACTTACTTTAAATACTATTTTAGGTAGTACTGCTCCAAGAGGTAGAATATATGATAGAAATCATAAATTGTTAGTTGATAATGAACCAGTTAGAGTAATATATTATAAAAAAATAAAAAATATTAAAACTAAAGAAGAAATAGACTTAGCTTATAAAATGAGTGATATGTTAGATATTAATTATGATAAATTAACTGAAAATATGCTTAGAGATTTTTGGGTTAAAAATAATAAAGAAAAAGCAGACAAAAGAATAACAGAAGAAGAATTTCAAAAATTAGAAGAAAGAAAAATAACAGATGATGATATCATAAAATATAAATTAGAAAGAGTAACAGAGGAAGAATTAAAAGCTTATGATAATAGAGATAAAGAAGCAGCTTATATCTATTATTTAATGAATAAAGGATATTCATATTCTGAAAAAACAATTAAAGATGAAAATGTTACAGATGAAGAATACGCTTATGTTGCCACTAATTATAGTAAATTAAAAGGATTTAATGTAAAATTAGATTGGGATAGGGTATATATGTATGGTGACACCTTTAAAACAATATTAGGAACTGTATCATCAAGTAGTAGTGGTATTCCATCTGATTTAAAAGACTATTATTTAAATAAAGGATATGATTTAAATGATCGTGTTGGTGTTAGTTATTTAGAGTATCAATATGATGATTATTTAAAAGGTGTGAAAAATACTTATGAAATAGGTGAAAATGGAGAGAAAATATTAATTAAAGAAGGAAAAAGAGGTAATGATTTAGTACTTACAATTGATATTGAATTGCAAAAAAAAGTAGAAAAAATATTAGAAAAACAATTACTACAAGCAAAAAGGGAACCTAATACTAAATATTATAATAAATCATTTGTTGTAATAACAAATCCTAAAACAGGAGAGATTCTTGCTATGGCGGGAAAACAAATACTTAAAAAGAATAATAAATATAAAATATATGATTATACGCCTGGTATTACAACTTCACCAGTTGTAGTTGGATCTGTTATCAAAGGAGCATCACATATAGTTGGATATAATACAGGAGCTTTAAAAATTGGTGAAAGAAGATATGATGCTTGTGTTAAATTAGCAGGAACAAATTTGAAGTGTTCTTGGATGCCACTTGGTTCTTTGGATGATATATCAGCTTTAAAATATTCATCAAATACATATCAATTCTATACAGCATTAAAAGTAGCTGGAGCTAAGTATTATTATAATATGGGATTAAAAGTTGATGAAGAAGACTTTAATAAATATCGTGATACTTTTAAACAATTTGGTTTAGGAGTTAAAACAGGTATAGATTTACCTATAGAAAGTGTTGGGTATAAAGGAACAAGTGAAAATGCAGGATTATTATTAGATTTTTCAATTGGTCAATATGATAACTATACACCTATTCAATTGTCACAATATATTGGAACAATTGCTAACGATGGTGTAAGAATGAAACCATATTTATTGAAAGAAGTTTATGATTCTAGTAAAAAATCATTAACTTCAGTTATTTACACTAATAAGGAAGAACAATTAAATAAAGTCGAAACAGAAAGTAAATATTTGAAAAGAGTTCAACAAGGTTTTAAAGAGGTTTTAAAATATGGTGGTACAGGTTCAGGATATATTGATTTAAAATATAAACCGGCTGGAAAAACAGGTACAAGTCAAAGTTTTGTTGATAGTGATAATGACGGGAAAATAGATAAAGAAACAATATCTAATACTTTTGTAGCTTATGCTCCATATGATAACCCTAAAGTAACTTTTACAGTTATTTCACCAGATATTTACTATAATGAAAATGGTAGTAATTATCAAACAAATGTTAATAGAAGAATAGTTAAAGAAGTTAGTAATGCATATTTTGAACTTTATAAGTAAAAAAATATTTGAAATTTAAAAAAAAAATGATATAATACATATAATGTGCAAAAAGGAGGAAGAAGTATGGCAAAAAAAGGTGAAAATAGAGAATTAGTAACATTAAAATGTTCTAACTGTGGAGAAAAAAATTATCGTACACCTAAAAATAAAAGAAATACAACTGAACGTTTAGAATTAAATAAGTATTGTAAAAGATGTAATCAACATACTACTCATAAAGAAGAAAAATAAAATTAGTATAAATTAATAAATAAGGAATATCCTTATTTTTTGGTAGATAGGAGATAAATATGATTAATGTAAATGATATAAAAAATGGTATGACACTAATAATAGAAGGAAATATTTATCAAGTTGTCGAATTTTTACATGTAAAACCAGGTAAAGGTTCAGCATTTATGAAAACTAAATTGAAAAATATGCGTACTGGTGGAACTGTAGAAAGAACTTTCAATACAAATGTAAAATTTGAAAAAGCTAATATCACAAGATCTAATGTTCAATATTTATATAACACAGGTGATACATATTATTTCATGAATATGGAAACATATGAACAATTAGAATTATCAAGTGAACAAGTTGGTGACGATAAATATTATTTAATTGAAAATTCAACAGTTGATGTTGTACAGTATGAAGGAGAATTACTTGGAATTGTACTTCCTGATAAAGTAGAGTTTACTGTTACACAAACAGAACCTGCTGTTAAAGGTAATACAACAAATAATGCCTTAAAAGATGCATATGTTGAAACAGGATTATTAGTAAGAGTTCCTTTATTTATTGAACAAGGTGAAAAAATACTTGTTACAACTGCTGATGGAAAATATTCATCAAAAGCTTAATAATGACGATAAGTCATTTTTTTGTATAATAAGATTTATTATTTTAAGTAAGACTTGTAAAAATATTTACAAGTTTTTTTAAAAATTATTATTAAAAAATAAATCATATGCTATAATATTATACAGTAGAGTTAATTAAATTATTTAAAGGAGTTTTTTTATGAATAGAGTAGCACTTATAACAGGGGCAAGTTCAGAAATTGGTTCATCTATAGCAATCGCACTAGCAAGTAACAATATAGATATAGTGATTCACTATAACCAAAATGAGGAAAAAGCTTTAAAATTGCAAAAAGAGTTAGAAAACAAATATAAGGTTCAAACATTATTAATTAAAGCTGATTTAACCAACGAAGAAGATATTAATAGTTTAGTAGAAAAAGCAGTTAAAAAATTTAATAAAATTGATATATTAATTAATAATGCTGCAATAGATAAACCTAATTTATTTAGTGAAAAAACAAGTGATGATTTTAAAGAAGTATTGGATGTTAATTTAGTAGCACCTTTTTTACTTAGTAAATTAATAGGACCAATAATGATAAAAAATAAATATGGTAAAATTATAAATGTAGCATCTACAAATGGAATAGATACTTATTTTCCAATGTGTTTAGATTATGATGCTTCTAAGGCAGGACTTATATCACTTACACATAATTTAGCTTTGGAATTTAAACCAATTGTTAATGTAAATGCTATTGCTCCAGGGTGGATAAAAACAAAAAAAGATATGGAAGATTTAGATATAGATTATATAAAATCAGAGGAAGAAAAAATATTTAAAAATCGTTTTGGGGAAGTTAATGAAGTAGCTTCTTTAGTCGAATTTTTAGTTAGTGATAAAGCTGATTATATAAATAATCAAATTATTAGAATAGATGGAGGTTTATATTAATATGTATGAATTATTTGGAATCTCAAAAAATACTGTAGATCTTTTTAATGAATCCGAATTAGAACTACATGATATATTTAAACAATTGGATGAATTGGAAGAATATCAAAGTTTAAAAGTATTAAATGCATTTCATAAAAATAAAATCTCTGAAATTCATTTTAATCAAACAACAGGATATGGTTATAATGATATTGGACGAGATACTATTGAATGTGTTTTCAGTGATATTTTTAAAGCAGAAGATGCTTTAGTTAGAAACCAATTAATATCAGGTACTCATGCATTAACAGTAACTTTATTTGGATTATTGAGACCAAATGATACTTTGTTAAGTATAACAGGAAAACCATATGATACTTTAGACGAAGTTATTGGTATTATAGAAAATTCTTCTTCACTTAAAGCTCATAATATTAATTTTGATATGATTGATTTAGTGGAAAATGAATTTGATTTTGAAAAGATAGAAAAATATTTAAAAAGTAACAAAGTTAAAGTAATAGAAATACAAAGATCGAAAGGTTATTCAACAAGAAAAAGTATAAGTATTGAACAGATAGAGAAAGTTATTAAAATGATAAAAGCTATCGATAAAGATGTAATAATAATGGTAGATAATTGCTATTGTGAATTTGTATCAAAAAAAGAACCTACAGAAGTAGGTGCTGATATAGTAGTTGGATCACTTATAAAAAATTTAGGAGGAGGGATAGCTCCTAACGGTGCTTATATTGTTGGGAAAAAAGAATTGATTAGTTTAGTAGCTCAAAGACTCACAGTACCAGGTGAAGGTAAAGAAGTAGGTCCTAGTTTAGGAATTAATAAAAGTTTTCTTCAAGGAATTTATATGGCACCTACTGTTGTTACAAATAGTTTAAAAACAGTTGTTTTAGCAAGTAGAGTTTTAGAAAAATTAGGCTATGAAACAGAACCAAAATGGGATTCTAAAAGATCTGATATTGTTGAAATGATAAAATTTAATGATCCAGATAAATTAATTAAATTTGTTCAAGGTATACAAGAAGGTTCAGCAATTGATGCTCATGTTTTACCAGTACCATCAGATATGCCAGGATATGATGATAAAATAATTATGGCATCAGGTTCATTTATCCAAGGTTCATCTATAGAACTTAGTTGTGATGGACCAATAAAAGAACCTTATATTGCTTATTTACAAGGTAGTTTAACATATAGATATGGTAAACTTGGATTAATGAAAGCAATTGAAAAAATAAAATAATTTTAAATTTTAAATTTATATGTTATAATAATAGTAGGTGATAATATGGAAAAATCAAAAAATCCAATTTTTATATTTGTATTGTTATTAATGGTAGGATTGGCAATATTTTTTATGCCAAATATTAGTGAGTTTGTGTCTGGTTTAAAAAATGGGAATAGAAATAAAATACAAACGAGTGAAAATAAAAATTTAAATAATTCTATACCTAGTACTTATAATTGTACAGTAGTATCATATAGTGATACATCTATTAATGAAAATATAACTAAAAATGTTATCTTTAATATTTCAAATAAAGGTGAAGTTACTAAATTTACTTTAACTAAAACATCTGCATTTGATAACAAGACTAATTATGATAATTATAAAAAACAAATTAATAATGAACAATCAGCAGGTGTAAAAATAATAACATCAAGTGATGATAAAAATTTGGTTTTCACAGAAAAAATAGAAAAAGATTTAACTAAAATGGAAAGTAAAAATAATTTAGAATATCCAACAAATTATAGTGACTTAAAAAAATTTTTAAGTGAAGAAGGCTATAGTTGTTCTAAATAATTCATAAAAAAGATTGACAAACATATTATTATTGTGTATAATTGTTAACGAAATCAAAAAAAGGAAAGCAGAAGTATCCACTTCTCACCCGATTACTTAAGTTTTGGGTAAAGGCCGTTAATTATAATTAATATGCTTTTTTAGTGGATACATCTTGTATTCACTTTTTTGTGGAGGTGTCAGGTATCGCAAATAAAGATAAAGAATTGTATATCAATGAACAAATTCGTGCTAAAGAGGTAATGGTAATTGGACCAAATGGAGAACAATTAGGCGTAAAACCAATCAAAGATGCATTAACATTAGCTGGTTATGCAGGATTTGACTTAGTTTTAATGAGCCCAAATTCTAATCCACCCGTTTGTAAAATAATGGATTATAATAAGTTTAAGTATGAATCGAAGAAAAAGCAAAAAGAAAATATGAAAAAACAACGTGAAGCTAATTTAGAAATAAAGGAATATAGATTATCCGTTACAATTGATACACACGATTTTGATACAAGAGTTCGCAATTCATCAAAATATTTAGAAAAAGGTCATAAAATTAAAGTTGCTATTCGTTTTAAAGGAAGAGAATTAGCTCATACTGAATTAGGGAAAGATGTCCTTTTAAAATTTGCTAAAGCATTAGAAGATGTTGCTATAATTGATCAACAACCAAAAATGGAAGGTCGTTTTATGACTATGATGCTAATGCCTAAAAAAGAAAAATAGGAGGAATAATATGCCAAAATTAAAAACACATAAAGGAACTGCTAAAGTTTGTAAAGCAAGAAAAAATGATTATAAAATTGGTACACCAGGATCAAGACATAATACTGGTAAAAAAAATGCTGCTTCAAATAGAAAGAGTAGAAAAGGATCAGCATTAAAAACAACAGATTACAAAAGAATTAAAAATATATTAGGAAAATAGTAGGAGGAATAATATGACAAGAGTTAAAGGTGGAACAATTCATCGCGCACGTCGTAAAAAAGTGATGAAACAAGCCAAAGGATATTTTGGAAGTAAACATAGATTATATAAAACTGCTAAAGAGCAAGTAATGCATTCATTAAAATATGCATATAGAGATAGAAGACAAAAGAAAAGAGATTTTAGAAAATTATGGATTACAAGAATAAATGCAGCATGTCGTCAAAATGATATTAGTTATTCTAGATTTATAAATGGTTTATCAATTGCTGGAGTTACAGTAAACCGTAAAATGTTATCAGAACTTGCAATTCAAAATCCAGAAAGCTTTGCAACTTTAGTAGAAATTGCTAAATCAGCTTTAAATGGAGATTTAAAACCAGTAGAAAAAACAACTAAAAAAGCAAATACTGTAAAAGAAGAAAAAACAACTAAAAAAACAACTACAGTAAAGGAAGAAAAAACAACAAAGAGTGATGATTTATCTAAAAAAACAGTTGCTGAACTTCGTGAATTAGCTAAAGCTAAAGGAATAAGTGGTTTCTCTACAATGAAAAAAGCTGAATTATTAGATGCTTTAAAATAAAGAAAATTGATATTTCTTTATTTTTTTGTTATAATTTATAAAGGTGATAAAATGGCAAAATATGATGAAAACTCAATAAAAATATTAGAAGGATTAGATGCTGTAAGAAAAAGACCTGGTATGTATATCGGTTCTACTGATAAAAGAGGTCTTCATCATTTAATTTGGGAAATTGTTGATAATGGAATTGATGAGGTCATAAATGGTTACGGGAAAAAAATAAAAATCATATTACATAAAGATAATAGTGTAAGCGTTGAAGATGAAGGTAGAGGTATTCCAGTTGGATTACATTCAAGTGGAGTATCAACACCAGAAGTTATTTATACGGTACTACATGCTGGTGGTAAATTTGAATCAGGTGGCTATAAAGTATCTGGAGGACTTCATGGTGTAGGTGCTAGTGTAGTAAATGCTTTAAGTAAATGGTTAGAAGTTAATATTAAACGTGATGGTTATGAATATTATATTAGATTTGAAAATGGTGGAAAGACAACTGTACCATTAAAAAAATTAGAAAAAACAAGTAAAACAGGGACAAAAGTAAGATTTATGCCTGATGATCAAATTTTTTCTACAACGCATTTTTCATTTACAACTGTTTGTGAACGAATGCAAGAATGTGCTTTTCTTTTAAAAGGGTTAACGGTTGAAGTAATAGATGAAGAGGATGATAAAAAAGAAAGTTTTAATTATGAAAATGGTTTAGAAGCTTTTGTTAATTATTTAAATGAAAATAAAAAAGCTTTACATAAACCATTCTCATTTGAGGGAACTAAAGATAAAATAGAAGTAGAAGTTTCACTTCAATATACTGATTCTTATTCAGAAAGTATTACATCATTTGTAAATAATGTAAAAACTAATGATGGAGGTAGTCATGAAATTGGCTTTAAGACAGCCTTAACTAGAGTGTTTAATGATTATGCTAGAAATAATGGATATTTGAAAGCAAAAGATAAAAACTTTGATGGTAGTGATACTAGAGAAGGATTAACTGCCATTATAAGTTTAAAAATTCCTGAAGATATACTTCAATTTGAAGGACAAACAAAAGGGAAATTAGGAACTCCAATAGCAAGAAATGTTGTTGATAGTATAGTTTCTGAAAAATTACAATATTTTTTAGAAGAAAATAAAGAAATAGCAACTAAGATACTTGAAAAAATGGTTAAAAGTAAAAATGTAAGAGAAGCTGCTAGAAAAGCTAGAGATGCAGCTCGTCAAGGTAAAGATAAAAATAAAAGAGATAGAGCTATTAATGGTAAATTGACACCTGCCCAACAAAAAAATCCTAAGAAAAATGAATTATTTTTAGTCGAGGGTGATTCTGCAGGGGGATCTGCTAAATCAGCAAGGGATAAAAGTTATCAAGCTATATTACCATTACGTGGAAAAGTTTTAAATACAGAAAAATGTAAATTAGAAGAAATATTAAAAAATGAAGAAATAAATACAATGATCCATGCTATAGGAGCCGGTGTAGGAAATGATTTTGATATCAATGATTGTAATTATGATAAAGTAATCATAATGACTGATGCTGATGATGATGGGGCTCATATTCAAATATTATTATTAACATTTTTCTATCGTTATATGAAACCACTTATAGAAACAGGTAAACTTTATATTGCTATGCCACCACTATATAAAATAGAATCAGGTAAAGAATTTTATTACGCTTGGACAGAAGAAGAAAGAAAAGAAATATTGGAAAAATTTAAAAACAAACAAATTAAAACACAAAGATATAAAGGTTTAGGAGAAATGGATGCTATTCAGCTAAAGGAAACAACAATGGATCCAGATAAGAGAAGTTTAATTAAAATAAGTATAATTGATGCTTCATTAGCTGAAAAAAGAGTAAGTGTTTTAATGGGGGATAAAGTTGAACCTAGAAAAGAATGGATAGAAGAAAATGTGGAATTTTCTCTTGAAGATAATTATGCAGTTTAGAACTGCATAATTTTTAAATTTCCTTTAAAAAGTTGACAAAATTGTATTTTTTGTGTAATATAAACAACCAATTGATACATAAAAAGAATTTATTAAGGAGGTTTTTTAAATGAATGATTTAAATTTTGACAAATTAAAAGCAATAGATGTTACAGAATTAAAAGATTTAACTGATGATCAAATATCTAAATTAATTAAAAAATCAACTAAATTAAAACGAATATTAGATAAAACATTTTCTAATGTTAAAGAAAAAATAGTTGATATAGAAGATATAAAAAATTCTGAATTAGATGAATCGTTAGAGAATTTAGTAAAAATTTATTTAAAAGATAATGATTTCACTATTTTTGATATAAATAAAGTAGAAGAAATTAATTTTGAAATGGAAGATTTAGAAGAATCAAAAAGACTTGGAAATTCAGAAGAAGTTGTAGTTGTTGATGCTGTTACAATGTGGGCTTCAGATATTTCAAAATTTCCTGTATTAACAGCAGAAGAAGAAAAAGAAATTTTTACAAATTATGAAAATATAAAGAAAGAAATAGAAAATTTATATATAAAGTTAGATGAAATAAACAAAAATGATTCAAAAAGATTAAAAATAGAAGAAGAAATAAGAAATAAAGAGTTAATTAAAAAAAGAATAAAAGATAAAATAATAGAATCAAATTTAAGACTTGTATTTAGTATAGCAACAAATGTATTAAGAAAATATAGTTTTCTAATTCAAAATAATAGTACTTTACAATATGAAGATTTAATTGAAGAAGGTAATCTTGGCTTAATAAAAGCTGTTGATAAATTTGAAGTCGAAAAAAATTATAAATTTTCAACATATGCTACATGGTGGATAAATCAATCAATTATTAGAGCAATGTGTGATAAATTAAGAACAATTAGATTACCAGTACATGTAATTGAAAAACTGAATAAGATTAGGAAAATAAAAAAACAATATGAAGAAGAGAAAAAGACTATTAGTAATAGTGAATTAGCAAAAATGTTAAATATTTCATTAACAACATTGGAAAAATATATGAATTTAGCAACAACAAGTTATATAGTTAGTTTAGAATTACAAATTGGTGAAGAAGAACATGGAGAATCAGCTAAATTGATGGATTATATTAGTTCTAATGATAATGTAGAAAAAGAAGTAATGAAAAGTGAATTAAAAGAAGATGTAAAGGAAGTTTTAAATGATCTTGATGAAAGACAAAGAGATATAATTTTAAAAAGATTTGGTTTTGAAGATGGAGGAATTAAAACATTAGAAGAAGTTGGACAAGTATATGGAATTACAAGAGAAAGAATTAGGCAAATAGAAGCAAAGGCATTAAGAAAATTAAGATTTAAGTCTAGATCCGATAAATTAAGAGACTATATGGATTTAATTAGTAAATAAGAGTTTAAAACTCTTTTTATTTTTTATTAAATATGCTATTATATAATAGTTGTTATGAGGTGAAATATGTTAAAGGCAAATAATATAGAACTTAGATTTGGGACAAGAACATTATTTAAAGATGTTAATATCGAATTTACTGATGATAATTGTTATGGAATTATAGGAGCTAATGGAGTAGGTAAATCAACTTTCTTAAAAGTATTAAGTGGTGAGATTGAATCAACAAAAGGGAATATAACAATTGGAAAAGATGAAAGAATATCTGTTCTTAGACAAAATCATAATGAATTTGATGAATATAATGTTATGGAAACAGTTTTACAAGGTGATGAAATTTTATATAACATTATGAAGGAAAAAGAAGCTATTTATATGAAATCCGATTTTTCAGT
>CANRLQ010000003.1 GCA_947631525.1 uncultured Bacilli bacterium
TTAAGTTCAAACTATAAAAGTTCGAACAGAAACGTCACTGGAGCGGATGAGGAGAATCGAACTCCCGTAGTCAGCTTGGAAGGCTGAGGTTCTACCATTAAACTACATCCGCATTAAGTAGACAATAATAATTATACCAAATTTTTATATAATGTCAATAATTTTTATAAAAAAAATAAAATTAACATTTATTACGTAAAGTGAAAAATTAAATTCCACTTTACGTAATATTATTAATATTAATATATGTAAAAAAAATATTTAATATACTTTAAATATTTTTGTAATAATGATATAATATATAGTAATAATATAGTAGTATTGAAAAATATGAATAAATGTATTATAATTTTATAGTTGATTGGAGAGATAATATGAAATTTTCAAATAAAAATAAAAAAGGTACAATAATTTTAATTGTAATATTAATATTATTATTAGGATTAATTTTTATATATAGGTTCTTATCACCAAACACTGGCAAAAATGAATATGGTGATAGATTGAAAGGAATAGAAAAAGTAGAAATTACTAAACAAACACAAAAAAAATATGTAGATGAATTAGAAGAAAATGAAAAAGTCAAAAAAGCTAGTGTAGATATAAAAGGACGATTAATTAATATAATAATAACTTTAAATTCTGATGTTTCTAGAGATAAATCAAAAGAATTAGCAAATGAATCATTAAAATTTTTTGAAGAAGAGGAATTATCATATTACGATATACAAGTATATTTAAAAAGTGATGATTCAAAAAATAAAGATTATCCTATAATAGGATATAAACATAAATCGAAAGATAAACTTGTATGGAGTAATAATTAGATTAGGTGGTAAAAATGAATAAAAAGAGAATAACGATAATAAGTTTAATAGTTGTACTAATATTATCAATAACAGGAATAACATATTACTTTTTAAATAAACCAGATAAAAATACAACATTAACAATATTAGAAAAAAAATGGATAGAAAATAATAAAAACAATGTAATTGATTTATCAATAATAAATAACATTCCAGTATTTAATTATGAAGGTAATGGAGTATTATTTGATTTTATAGAAAATATAGAAAAAGATACAAATCTAGAATTTAATAAATTATCTTATGAAATAGGAACAGAACCAAATTCCGAATATTCATTTAAAATAGTTGATAAAATCGATAAAAATCAACTAAAAATATATGAAGATAATTACGCAATTATAACTAAGCAACCAATGAAATATAATTCGTTAGAAGAAATTCCTACAATAACAGTAGGTGTTTTATCAGGTGAAATAGATAAAATAAATTATTATTTAGGAGCAAATAAAAATATAATATATAAACCATATAAAAATACTACACAAATGATTACAGAAATAAAATCTGATAAAAGTACTATAGATGGAATTATATTACCAAAAACAATTTATTTAAAAAATATAATTGAAAGTGATAAGTTAAACATAAGTTATAATATAACAGAAATGAAAAAATATTTAGTTTTGAATCTTGGAAATGAAAAAAGATTAAATCAAATTCTAAAAAAATATTATGAAAAGTGGAGTAATGAAAGTTATGAAACTTCATTTAATGAAAATTTTTCAAGTGATTATTTTAAATTTAAACAAATATACGAACAAGAACAAGTAAATTTTAAAAGTAAAAGATATGCTTATGCATTTATAGATTATGCTCCTTATGATTCATTAGTTGATAGAAAATTAGTTGGAATAAACAATGAGATAATTAAAAATTTTGCTTCATCAAATGATATAGAAATAAGTTTTAAAAAATATAAAAATATTAATGAATTAGTAAATGCATTTAATGAAAATAAAGTAGATTTCTTCTTTAATACATCAAATAGAAGTTCCTATGAACTTGATATTGATGAAACATTATCTGTTTATCAAGAAAATATTGCTGTAATATCTAAAGATAACAAAAATATAACAATAAACTCTCTAGCATCTCTTAATAATTATAATGTTTTAACTATAAAAGATAGTAAAATAGAAGAAGTATTAAAAGAAAATGATATAGATGCTAGAACATATAATAATATTGGAGAATTAATAAATAAGAAAAAAGATGAAGATGTTATAGTTATTGATTATTTAACTTATGGAACATATATGTATGACCAATTAAAAGACTATAAAATTGACTATCAATTTCAATTACTAGGTGATTATAATTTTATATGTAAAGACATAAATGATAATAAAGTATTTAATGAATTCTTTAATTTCTATTTATCATTTATAAATGAAAATGAATTTATAAATAGAGTTAATTATAAATTATTTAAAGAACAAATAACAAATCATTTATCTTTTATAATTATATTATTATTATTTATAATTCTTATAATTATAACAACTGTATTTATTATAAAGAAATTAAAACCAAAGAAAAAAGAAACAATAAGTAGAGAAGATAAATTAAGATATATTGATATGTTAACATCACTTAAAAATAGAAATTATCTAAATGATTCTATTGAAGCGTGGGATAATAGTGAAATATATCCACAAACATTAATTATTGTTGATTTAAATAACATAGCTTATATAAATGATAATTATGGACATGAAGAAGGAGATAATATCATTAAAGAAGCTGCAGGTATTTTAATTAAAACACAAATAGAAAATAGTGAAATAATGCGTACAAATGGTAATGAGTTCTTAATATATTTAGTTTCTTATGATGAAAAGCAAATAGTAACATATATAAGAAAATTAAATAAGGAATTAAAAGAACTTAATCATGGATTTGGAGCAGCAATTGGATATAGTATGATTAATGATCCAATTAAAACAATAGATGATGCTATAAATGAAGCAACATTAGACATGAAAAGTAATAAAGAAGAACTACAAGGCTAAATTTTAAATATTTAGTCTTTTTGTTTAAAAAAAACTATTTAAATGATATAATACATGTAAGGTGATAATATGGATAATATAAAAATATATTTAAAAAAATTATTTAGTATAATAAGTAGACCAGAAATGAAAATTCTTCCTGGACAAGTTGCCTTCTTTTTATTAATATCATTAATACCTAGTATAACTTTATTTGGAATAATTTGTTCTATATTTTCAATCTCTACTTTTGATATATTTGTTGCCTTTTCAAATGTTTTACCAAAAGGTGCTTTTGAAATATTAGAACCTTTTATAAATCAGACATTGAGTAATCATTCGATTTTGCTGTATTTTATTATAGGCTTTATATTATCATCAAACGGTCCACATTCTATTATTTTAGCTTCGAATATATTATATCAAGTAAAACAAAAAAAATATTTAGAAGATAGAATAAAAGCTTTTTTATTAACAATAATATTAATGTTTGTTTTTATCTTTAACTTGGTAGTTTTAGCTTTTGGAAATATAATTTTAAAAACAATTTTTGATTTGGAAATATTTGCTAATATCTCAGATGTTTTCTATCATCTATTCGTTTATTTAAAGTGGCCAGTTGCTTTCTTTTTAATATTTGTAAGTTTGAAATTAGTTTATACTATAACACCTGATAAAAAGATATTAAGTAAAACAGTTACTAAAGGATCATTATTTACAACAATTGGTTGGTTATTTGTAACAGCTATTTATTCTTATTATGCAAATAATATTGCACATTATGATTTATTTTATGGCAGTTTATCCAATTTAGCAATCTTGATGATGTGGATATATATATTATGTTACATATTTGTAATTGGTATTATTATAAATGCAAATAATTATAAATTTATGGAAGAAAATACTAGCAATAAAAAATAGATTATTGTAAATAATATAGTTAGATACATATATTATTACCTGTATGTATCTAGCAGACTACGTTTAGTACCGAGTGTAGTTTTACTGTGAACTAATAAGTATTAATTGTTAAGGTAATGCTCTCCTTTCTAAATCTCATACAAAAAAGGGAATTATTTCCCTTTGTTTTTTATATAATAAGCATAATATTCATCAAATGTAATTTTTTCTTCATATATTTGTTTAGCTACTTCCTTACCAACATATCTATAATGCCATGGTTCATAGTCATATCCTGTTAAATTTTCTTTTCCTTTAGGATATCTCAAGATAAATCCATATTTATAACTATTTTTTTGTAACCATTTAAATTCATCAGTTCCTTCAAAACTATCCATAGTACTTCCATATGTAAAAACATCTATAGATAAACCTGTTTGATGTTCAGAATATCCAGCTCTAGCAGCAACACTATCAGCCCAACTTTCTCCTTTTTGATTAGAATAACTATCCCATAATTGTTTTTGATAATTATAATCACGATATGAAGAAGTAATAATTATTGATAAATCTTCTGATTTAGCATCATTCCACATATCTAAAAAATTTTCATAAACTTCTTTTTTTATTTGATTTTCTCCATATGAATAATAATTTTTAACATCAACTAAATCACTAGGTACATATTTTTCATCAAGATAATTAAATTTATTTACTAACATTAAGTTATTTTTAGAAACATCTGTTTTATTTGTAGCTTTTTTATCATAATAATCGTAATTTACTTTTACATTAATAATACTTACTGTATCTTTAATTGTAGTATCATTATTATCAATATAATATTTAATATAAGAATCTAAATTATCAAAAATAAAGTATTTTTGTTTAAGAAACTTAGGAATTAATTTATTATATTTTTTCTTTAATATTTTTTCTATTTGATTATCATTTAATTTTGTTATTAATGTAATATCATTTTTAGTATATCCTAATTTAGATAATTTATATGGATAGCTATTAATTTCTTTAATTTTGCAATATCCAAAAATAGAAAGAATAATTATAATAAGTGTAATGATAAAGAACTTAATAACACTTTTTTTTAATCTTCTTCTTTTTTTCATAGTATCACCTAGTTTAATTATATCATTTTTTTTATAAAAGTAAATGTATATAAAAAAATAAATAAAACAATCTAATAATAGATTAAGAGGTGAATTATGGGAATATTTTTATTATGTATAAAAGTCTTTTTTGTAAGAATAATCGATGTATCACTTGGAACAATAAGAACTATTGTAACGGTAAAAGACCGCAAATTATTAGCTTCATCAATAGGTTTCATTGAAGTTTTTGTTTGGTTTGTAATCGTTAAAGAAGCCTTAAATACAGATTCAACAAGTATATGGATAGCTGTTTCATATGCTTTAGGTTTTGCAACAGGAACATATATTGGTACATATTTATCTGGTAAATATATTAAAGGTAATTTTGGCGTGCAAGTTATAACGAGTGGTCAAAATAATAATTTGATAAAAGATTTAAGAAAAAATGGATATGCTGTTTCAGTAATTGATATAAAAGGACATGATGAAAAAAATATAAAGTACATGTTATTTATTGAGATAGATAAAAATAAATTTAAACATTTAAAAGAATTTATTAAACAGTATGATAAAAAAGCATTTATAGTTGTTAATGAAACAAAATATGTTCAAAATGGATATTTTCAAAAATAAACATAATTATACAAATTTTTCATAATCTTTAGTAGAGGTGAATTATGAAAAAAGTAATCAATTTTTTAATGGTAATAGGGTTATTATTAGTATCATTACCTGTAAAAGCTGAAGAAGCTAAACTTGTTGAAAAGGCAAAAAGTGCTATATTAATAGAAGCATCAACAGGGAAAATTATATATGAAAAAAATAGTCATGAAAAATTAGCTCCCGCATCAATGACTAAAATAATGAGCATGTTATTAATAATGGAAAATATTGATAAAGGCAATATAAAATGGAATGATAAGGTAACTTCAAGTAAAAATGCTTCTAGTATGGGTGGTAGTCAAATCCTATTAGAAGAGGGAGAACAAATGAGTGTAAGAGATTTGTTCAAAGGTATAGCCGTAGCATCTGGTAATGATGCAGTAGTAGCCCTTGCTGAATATATAGCAGGAACTGAAGATGAATTTGTTAAAATGATGAATAATAAAGTAAAAGAATTAGGTTTAAAAGATACGGTATTTAAAAATCCTCATGGATTAGATGCAGCAAATCATTATTCAAGTGCATATGATATGGCTATGATTGCCAAAGAACTTGTTAAACATGAACAAGTATTTGAGTTTACATCAATTTATGAAGATTATTTAAGAAAAGGAACTGATAAAGAGTTATGGTTAGTTAATACAAATAAACTTGTGCGTTTTAATCCTATTGTTGATGGTCTAAAAACAGGTTATACTAAAGAAGCAGGTTATTGTTTAACAGCAACTGCTAAAAAGAACAATATGCGTCTTATATCTGTTGTTATGGGGGAACCTGATACTAGTATTAGAAATAGTGAGACCAATTCTTTATTAGACTATGGTTTTGCTCAATATAAATCTCAACAATTAGTATCTAAAAATAAAGTTGTTGCTAAGGTAAAAATAGAAAAAGCAAAATCAAAATCAGTTAAAATTATTCCAAAAGAAGATTACTATATAATAAGTAAAAAAACAGAACAAATGAAAAAAACAACCTATGATTTAAAATTAAATAATGTAAAAGTTCCTATTAAAAAAGGAGATGTTGTAGGTAAACTATTAATAAAACAAGATGGGAAGGTAATAGAAACAATTGATGTAACAGTGAGTAAGGATATTAAAAAAGCTAATTTTATTGAATTGTATTGGAGAAATTTTACAGATGTTATTAATGGAAACATAAGTATATAATAAGAAAAACTACATTTATCATGTAGTTTCTTTTGTTAAAAACTTAAATTTACATTTATTAATTAAACGAAATGGAAATTCAAAAATTTTAAATGATAAGATGGTAGCAACTATAATAGCAGATAATAATAATGCTACTTTCCAATAGGGAATGTTATTTACTAACCAAGAATAAAAATTAATATTTTTTAAAGTGGTAAACAATAATGTATGTAAAAAATAAACTTGTAATGTTCTAGTACCTAATTTAGTATAAAAATATTTTTTTCTTGGAGCTAAATTAAGAATACAACCAATTATAATAAATACAATTAAATAATAAATAGTTCTATAAAAACAACCAACTGATAACCTAAATCCTGCTAATTTGTATGGATTTCTTCCTGTTAAAAGAAGTCTAAAAATATATGTATTAAAATCATTGTTAAAAATAATTAAAGTAATAATACAAATTATTAAAATAGCAATCATAGTATTATTACGATCTAATATTTTATTTAAATTGTCTTTTGATAAATAATATCCTCCTAAAAAGAATGGATAAAATACAAACACACGAGAAGCTGCTAAAAAATCTTGAACATTTTTGTCAATTCCAATTAGTATACCTAATATAATACTTATTATTACCATATATTTTGGTTTTATATTGTGGATAATTGGAATAGTAATCATCCATATTACCATGGCCAATAAATACCAAGGAGGACTACTTATGGATAGAATATTTATTTCATTCAATTTACCTGTAGTTAAATAAATTATAAGAGTACTACAAAATCTAAAAGCTAAATATAAAATAATAAATTGAATGATTCTATGAATTTTAGCTTTGTTATCTTTAAAGAAGGTTTTAGAAAAATATCCAGATATAAAAATAAATAGAGGCATATGAAATAAATAGATAAAAATAAATAAATTTTGATAAAATTTAGATTTTGTAATTACTGGGTCAATAAAATGCCCAATTACTACTAATATAATTAAAAAAAATTTTACATTATCAAAAAGAAAAATTCTTTCTTTATCTTTCATATAACCAAAACCCTTCTATTAATTGCTTAATAATATAATAATTATAACACATCTAGACAAAATATAAAATAACTTAAATTACTAAATTAAAAAAAACAAGATTAATCTTGTTCTAAATTTTTTATAGCATTTTTAATAATATCAATTGAATTTTGCAATTTTTTAGTTTCTTCATTATTTAATTCAACATAAATTTTTTCTTTTATACCACTTTTATTTAATATAGCAGGTAAGCCTATAAAAATATCATTATCTTTGTCATAAGTTGATACTGTTACAATTGTATTTTCATCACCCAAAATGGCATTTGTTATTCTAACTAGGCACATACCTATACCATAGTAAGTGGCTCCTTTTTTGTTTATGATTTCATATGCTGCGTTTTTGACTTCTAGATAAATATCATTTAATTCTTCAGTATCTAGATAATCATTTATTTTTTGTAATCCTATATTAGCATTACTCCATGGTACAAATTCTGAATCGCCATGTTCACCAATAACATATGCATGAACATTTTTAGGACTAACACACAATCTTTCACTTATTAAATATCTAAGTCTTGATGTATCTAAACTTGTACCGCTACCAATTATTTGATTTGTTGGTAACTTAGAATATTTCCATGTAAGATATGTCATAACATCTAAGGGATTAGTTGCTACTAAAAAAATACCATTAAAACCTGATGCCATGACATTATCAACAATTGATTTAAATATACTACTATTTTTATTTATTAAATCCATTCTTGTTTCACCAGGATTTTGGTTAGCACCAGCTGCAATACAAACTATTTTAGCATCACAGCAATCTTTATAGTCTCCAACTTTTATCGAAATTTTGGAAGGAGCAAAAGCAAGACAATGATTTAAATCCATTGCTTCCCCAATTATTCTATCCTTATTTAAATC
Organism: uncultured Bacilli bacterium; assembly: GCA_947631525.1. Lineage (GTDB taxonomy): Bacteria > Bacillota_I > Bacilli_A > RF39 > UBA660 > OMSK01. The sequence continues at coordinate 8,660 of CANRLQ010000003.1, forward strand.
AATTAAAACAATTTCATTAACATATGTTCTTTGATTAAGTAGGGCATATGCATAACTCATTCCAACATTACCACAACCAATAATAACGACTTTGTTATTCATAAAATCCTCCTATGCATTATAATATATCCAAATACAACATAAACATGCAACTAAAACTAATAAAATTATTTTAAACGTATATTTTATTGCTTTTTTCTTAAAATCCATATAATCACCAATATTATTATATCATAATTTTAATTAAAAAAAAGACTATATAAGTCTAATTTCATATTCACTAAAGAAAGGTTTGTCTTTATTAATCCTGTCAAAGAATAAAATGCCGTTTAAATGATCTATTTCATGTTGAAAAGCAATTGCTAAATCTTCACGAGCGCGTATCTTTATTTCATTGCCATCTTCATCATAACCTTTAACGGTAACTCTTGCGAATCTTGGTACATGTCCTTCTATTTCACGATTAACACTTAAACAACCTTCTCCAGCGTCAGCTGCTATCATTTCTTTAGAGTTACTTATAATAACAGGGTTAATTACAACATAATTTTTAAATTTTCCTTCTTCATATTCATCGACAATAACGATAATTCTTTTTAATATACCAAGTTGTGGGAAAGCTAATCCCATACCAGGTCTTAAATCATATTGCTTTTCATATTTTTCAATTTGACTATATGTTAAATGTTTAATTATGTCTTTAATTGTTTGTTTTTCCTCATTGCTTAAAGGGAATTCAACTTCTTTACTAGTACTTCTTAAGATTTTAATAGCTTTTTTATCTCTATCATCTAATATATCTAATTTTTTAAACATAGTATCAACTCCACCACTAATATTTTAACACAAAATGAATTTTAAGCAAACTATTTACAAATTTTTTTATTTGTGTTATTATAGCAAATATTGTTATTTAAAGGGGGAATTTTTAAATGGAAAATGAAGTAACAGTTCAAGATAATATGAAAGGATTAGTACAAAAAAACCAATTTAACAGAGTCGATTTTGAAAATCCAACAACTATTCTTAATTATGGACAAGAAATTTTAGATAAAATGGAAAAAATCATATCTAATGCGACAAAAAATATTGAAAAGGATTCATTAGTAGATGTCGATTTTAAACAAAGAGTAAATAAATTATCTGGTTTTTCTGAAAAATTAGATGATGTTGAAGAAAAAAGAATTAAACAAGATAAAGGATTATCAAAAATTTATAATAAATTTTTGAAATTAATAAATAATTCTGATAAGAATACGCACTTATCTTATAATGAAGAATATATGCAATATGTTAATAATGTTGATCAATTAGTTGAAGATGTAAAAAAAATGTATGAAGAAGCTAAGGATGACTTTGATTTATTTAATACTTTTATTACTCAAATAAAACCTTTTATTGCAATATTACAAGAAGTATATGATTTTGGTATTCTTGATAGAAGTAGTTTTGAAACTGAAGTTTTAAATTTAGAAAAAAATTTTGAAGAAAATCAAGAAAATTCTGATTTAAAAAGGGAAGCAATTATAAAAAGACAAATATTAGATATTTTTGATGAAAAATTATATTCATTAGAAAAAAGTAAATTAGCTATTAACGAAGTAGTTATTCAATGGAATATGAGACAAATAAATGCTATAAAATTATTAACAAGCTACCAAAGTTTTCTTTCAATAGATAAATCAGTTTTAAAATTAAATGGTACAGCATTAGTAGGAGCTAAAAAACAAAAGGAAGAAGCTGAAAATTTAAAATACCTTATTGATGGTATGAATAAAGCTATGGTTGAATCCTCAAAAGAAGCTAATTATGTTATAAATAGTGTTAATGCATTAACTAAAGATGGAAATACAAAATTAGAGACAATACTAACAGTTGATAAATATTTACAAGAAGGTGTTGAACTATTAAAACAGGGAGCAAAAGAGAAAAAAGCATTTATAAAAGCGAGCTCAGAACAGTTGGCTATAATTTCAGAACATTTCAATAACTTTAATTTAGAAGTGAAAGAATCATTAATGCTAGAAGCATTACAAGGAACAAATTCTTCAACTAGTGATAAAGTAAAAATAAAAACTAAAAATTAATGATTGGATGATTTAAATATGAAATTAACATATGATGAATTTATGAATATTGTTCCCCAAAAAACGAAAAAGTTTGTTATAGATGTAATTAAAAATTATATAATGAATGATTTGGAAATATCTAATTATTTTGGGGAAAAACCACAGAACGAAGAATTAGTTAAGAGCCTAACTCTATTAGCAATGATTTTTTTTATCCCAGAGGATTTTACTAATAATTTACATATAGAAAAAGCATTATTAATTCATGATTTTAATAGTGAAGATATTAAAGTTTCACGTAATACTCATTTAGTATCTATATCTAACACTTTTAAGAATGAATTTTTTAGTAAAAAATATTTTAGTACACTTTGTAATTTATTTTGTGTTTCTGATAATATATATGATTATTATATTTTAACACCAGAAAAAATTATTCTAAATAATGTGATAAAAATTAGAAAATTTCTTGCTCGTACTCATTATTTTACCATTTTTTCTAAGTGCTTTCCTCATGGACTTACAAATTTTTTTAATGAATATAAATCATGTGTAAAATTGGCTGAAAAAGAGATGATAAAACAATTAAAAATGGATATTTTTAAAAATTTATCAATTAATGCAATTAGTTATTTAGAAACAGTAGTAACAGCCCATAAATTATATTCCAAGAAATATAATTTAAACGATGAAGATATGGTTGCCTTATCTTTACTTTCTTCATTGTATTGTAATAGTAATGCTGACTATATTTTAGATTATTTTGAATATTTAAATATAACAAAATCTAAAATTAATGATATTCAACAATTGGTTGATGTATCAAAAACAGATGATATTAATAGTGATATTGGTATTCTTATTAGACATTATAGTAAATTTTTAAATAAAAAAGGAGATAATCAAGAAAAAATATATATACATGATATTTTAGAAAATTTATTAGATAGAAATATAAGTAATAGTATTATAATTGAAAAAATATTTAATAGTTTAAATGTTTCACTTGATGTATTCAATAATTTTGATGAAAAAATAAAGGAATTCGAAATAATTAAAGAAAACAAATTAGTTGAAGAAATATATAAATTACCACATAAATTAATTAATTATTTTGAATATTTATCTAAAATTTATGACGCTATTAATAATAATAAAGATTCAAAAATTAATTATAAAGAAATAGAAATTTTAAGTTTAGCTATATTTTTATCTCAATTAAATAAGAATAATGAATTCGTGTCATATTTTTCGAGTATGGATGTTAATTTAGAACAATGTTTAGAATATCTTAATTTAAAAGATGTAGATATTCAAAATGCACAGGTTAATATAAATACATTAAAAATTATTTATGAAAAATTATCTCCATATTTAGATGACAAAAATATTGCTATTAAAGTATTATGTGAAAAATTTTTTAATTATAAAGATAATGATAATAACAAAGATGATAAAGACAATGATAATACTGATAAAGATAAAGTTATAATAAAAATGTTATGTGATATAAATGAAAAATTTACTGAAATAAAAAATATATGGATTGATATGAAAAAGTTTTTAGATTCTAAAGAAATGGAAAAAAGATTAAAAATATCAAAGAAATTTTATGGTGATTTACCAGTTGATGTAATTAAATATATTGAATCATCGTTTATAAATTATATAAAATTAAAAAATGATTTAGATTTAACAAAAGGATATACAGATGATGATATAGTAGAATTGTCATTATTATTTACAATTCCTGAGCATATTGCACTAGGTGACTATATACTTTATACTTTATTTGAAAATGGATTAGCTGCTAATTTAGATTTTTGTATTTGTATTTATAAAGGTTATAGCCGTGAACAAGTAAATAATATTTATGACGAAAAAGTCGATTTTAATCTACTTACCAAGTATTATGGTAAATATATATTTGGTGGTAAAAATAAAGAAAAACCGAAAGATAAGATTACAATTATTGATATTTTAAATAATTTATTTAATAAGGAACTAAACGATAGTCTAATTTTAAAGAATATACTAAGTAGTTATAATTTAACTTATGATGATTTTAATGATATTGAAAATAAATATATAAAGCATATAGAAAAATGTTTTGGTAAATGTGATTTTGAAACAATTGATAATGTATTTAAAATATTTAGAATAATCAAAAAAATATTCTCTTCAAGTGCAGATTCTGATATAATTTGTACATCTTTCTTTATCTATTTGTTGTATAGTGAAAGCAAATTAAAAAACTATTTATTAGATAGAGGAATAACATTAGAAAAAATAGCTGATTATTTAAAAATATCTAAAAAAGAACTAGACAAATATAAAGAATTAAATACAGATTATAATGTTATTTTTAGTAGTTTTCCAAAAGTAAATGATATATTTAAAGAAAACTTAGAGAAAACGATAAAAGGTATTTTTGAACTTCAAAATATTGGTTTAATTCATAAAATTATAAAATATACTAATAATGATTATGAAACAGTAAAATATGAAATCGTAAATGAAACTAAATATATGCCACCACTTACTAAGGAAGAACAATTAGAACAATATATTAGTATGCCAATTCCTAAATTGGAAATTGATCAAATAGTACAAATATCTGATTTTGGCTCATTATTAACTGAACAATCGGAATTAATAACACAAGAATTTTCTAATTTTATGGAATATAGATATGATAAAGAGGAATCATCTGTAGAAATACAAGAAGCTATTCAAAGTATATCTAAAAAAAATAATGTTCCAAAAAAAGTAAAACTATTTAATTTTGGTAAAAAGAAAGATGAAATTATTGAAGAAGAAGTTAATAATAAAAAGGAAATATTAGATAAACTTAGATTATTTTTAGAAGAGAGAGAAACTTCATTAAAAAAAGGAATAGAAGAATTGCAATATATTAAAAAATCAATAGGTGTTTTTTTAGTAAAAGCCAATGAATATTTAGATAATTTAAAAGAAGCCAAGCAAAGATTATTAGAAGAAATAAAAACTAGAAATTATGTAGAAAATGATTTTAGAGTTTATGATGATGATTTAAAGAAACAATTATTAGAAGATAAAATAGCAAGTATAACATCATCAATAGTCCAAATGTTACAACAATATCAAAAAATGACAATACAAATGAGCACTCATGCTTCACTTTTAAATCAGGTCAATTTAGCTCGTAATACAACTATTCAAAGATTATATACTGAACTTGCTTTAAAAGAAGGAGTAGAGAAAGAAAAAGAAAGTATTGAATCTCTAAATTGTTTAATTAACATACTTAATAATATGACAGCAACAAATGAAGAAAATATGTTAGAAAATATAGAAAAAATAAATAAAATTTCTAAAAATAATTATAATGTTAATATAAGTGAAAATGATAAATTGATTATGGAACAAATATTAAAAGAACAAAATATGTTAACTATTGATAAAGAGAAATTGAAAGTGAAAAAAATAGTTTAATTAATAAAAAAACTACTAATAAACTATCCAATTTTGGATTTAGTTTAAATTAGTAGTTTTTTATAAATTTATTTATAATTAGTTTCTATCCCAAGCTCTTGCTCCAATGATAATTACTAATAAAATAAATAGAACTAAAATTACAGCTGCACCATATCCAGCACCATATCCATAACCACCGTTATTACCACCGCATGGATTTCCACAACCATAACCTTGGTATCCACCGTAATAGTACATAATAATCCCTCCTATTCTTTCTAATATATTTTACTCTTGATAAATAAATGTGTGAATAAAAAAAACTATTTATATAAATAAAAATAAACATTGTTTAACAAAAAAATATATGATATTATATTATCATAGGTGATAGTATGAAAGGAATAGCTAAAGCAATAAATGATATAGATAAACCTTTATTTATAATAACAATAGTATTATTTGGTTTAGGACTCTTAAATATCGTTACAGCATCAAGTCAAGCAGCTGTTTTAAGATATAACTCAGCATTATATAGTTATTTTTATCGTCAATTAATTAATATCATATTAGGATGCATAGTAGGTATTTTTATAATAAAAACACCTAGTAAAGCATATAAATTATTTGGCCCACTAGCCTTTATAATTGTTGCTATTACTAGTTTAGCAGTATCATTAACAAGCTATGGAGCTACCTATAGTGGAAATGATAACTGGATAAATATTCATGGTTTTACTTTTCAACCTAGTGAATTTGCTAAACCAGCTATGATTGTTTGGTTAGCCATTTTATTTGAAAAATTTTATAAAAAACTCAAAACTAAAAATATAAATCATTATGATATGATTGCTAAAATATTATTTGTTGGCTGTTTCTTTCCTATCATTATTTTCATTCAAAAAGATTATGGGACTATGTTTGTAATTAGTACTATTTTTGCTGTTTTATTTTTATCAAGTCCTATTCTTAAAGTTGATAAATTAAAAACAATTGGTTTAGGCATTGTCTTATTTTTTATTGTTCTTATTATGTTTATTAGTAATTCACATGGGTTACTATCGAATGCTCAAAAAAGTCGTTTTAATTTTTTTAATCCGTGTGAAGATTATGAAAATGGTGGTTATCAAATTTGTAATGGTTTTATAGCAATAAACTCTGGAGGTTTATTTGGTAATGGGATAGGTAATAGTAAACAAATTTCATATATTCCTGAGTCACATACAGATAGTGTTTTTGCTATAATAGCTGAACAATATGGTTTATGGATGACAACAATAATATTTATATTATATTTGTTGTTATTGAACCGAATTTTAAAGATATCTAAGGAATCGGAAACAATAAGGGGAAGATATATAACTCTTGGAATATCAATATATATATTTTTACATATTTTGATTAATTTAGGAGGTTTATTTGGTATAATGCCTCTTACGGGTATACCACTTCCATTCCTTTCTTATGGAGGTTCCTTTACTATTTCATTAGTATGTTCTTTGGCCATTGTTCAAAGAATTTCTATTGAAAATAAAAATAGAAAAATAAAACTTAAATAATTATAGGAGATAAATTATGAATAAAAAAATAATTATAGGATTAGTATTGATAATACTAGTAACAGGATGTGGATGTAAAAAACAAGAAGAAACTAAGGTTAAAGAAAATAAAAGTGAAAATGTTATAAAAGACCAAAAAACAGAGGTATTCGAATTTGTAAATACATCATTAGTTTATGAAAATGGCATGTCTAAATTAGAAACAGCTGTTACCAATACAAGTGATAAAACGCAAAAATTAAAAGAGTTTTATATTCATTTTATGGATAAAAATGATAATGAAATAGTAACTCTTGTGGGATATGTTGGAAAGAGCATGGCCGCTCATGAAACAAAAATTATAAATAGTTATAGTAGTGAAGATTTAACTAGTGCTAAAAATATAAAATATGAAGTTATCAAATAAAAAATACGCAAAAAGCGTATTTTTAATTTGTATATCTTAATGACTCATTTGAAATATTAAATATAATACCAGCCATTATCATATAGCTAAGTAAACTAGAACCACCATAACTTATAAAAGGAAGCGTTATACCTGTGATAGGCATAAGTCCTAAAGTCATACCTATATTTTGGAGTTGTTGATATATAAGCATTCCAACTATACCTGCTATAATATATTTATTGATATTTGAATTAGTTTTTAAAGCCGTAGTTATTAATTTTATATCAAAAAAGGCTAATAAACAAAGTAAAAATAAACATCCTATTAAGCCATAATTACTAGCAAATACAGCAAATATAAAATCAGTTTGCGGTTCTGGGAAATAAAGAGGAGTATTATTAAAACCATTTCCAAAAATACCACCAGTTCCGATAGAAACTAAACCATTTTGAAGTTGAAAACCACTTTTATTAGACCAATCTAAAATACGATCAACTCTTAAGAAAAAAGATGTTCCAAATATTTTAATAAATAAATCTTTGCTTATAAAATAAACAATTAAGACACTACCAATAAATAGACCTATAATAGATATAAAAATAATAAACCATCGATATCTTATTCCAGATATGAAAAGCATCGTACCAGTTATTAAAAGATATATCAGTACAACACCTGTATCAGGTTGTAAAAAAGTTAAAAAACTTGGAATTAGGACAACTAGACCAATCTTTATTAAAAAATAAAATTCCTCTTTTAAAGTAGGATTAGAAAAGTTTTCATTAAAATCATTTATAAGTTTTCCTAAAATAATTATTAAAATAATTTTCATAAATTCACTAGGTTGAACTGTTCCAATACCGGGTATACTAAACCAACATCTAGCATCATTAATAGGTTTTCCAAAAAATAAAAGTAATAATAGTGAAATATTACCTATTATATATAAAGGCCATGCGTATTTATAAATATATTTATTACCAATAAACATAACAAAGTAAGCTAAGGCAAATCCTAATAAATACCATAATAATTGTTTAATTGCTAATGTCTGCATACTTTCATCAAGTAAATTTTGAGCACTATAAATGGTAGTGACACTTATTATTACAAAAATAATCATTGGTATTAAAATAAATTTATCAACTTTATATTTAGATATTTTTTTCATAGTATTCACCTCCTTAATAATACACTAAAAATTATTAATAAACAATTAATATTCAAAAAAACGACAAAATATTTATATTTTTTAACATGAAATGTTTGTATTTTAAATAAAAATATAGTAAAATATTTATTGTAAAGATAAGGATGATTATATGGGACTACTAAAGAGAATTTTTAATAAAAGAGATAAAGATGTAGAAATATATAATACAGGATTAGAAAAAACAAGAAAAGAATTTACTTCTAAACTAAATTTATTAACACTTAAACATAACAAGATAAATGAAGAATATTTTGAAGAGTTAGAAGAAATTTTAATCGGTGCTGACATAGGTGTTAATACCGTGATGGATTTTGTAGATAAATTAAGAAAACGAGTAAAAAAAGAAAATATAGAAAGTTCTATTGATTTAAAAGAAATAATAGTTGATGAAATGTTTATTATTTATGTTCAAAATCAAATAATTGTAAATAAACTAAATCATAACGAAAATGGACCAACAGTTATATTATTTGTAGGAGTTAATGGAGTAGGGAAAACGACGACAATAGGTAAGATAGCTTCTAAATTAAAGAAAGATGGTAAAAAAATATTATTAATTGCTGGTGATACTTTTAGAGCTGGAGCTATAGAACAATTAAAAGAGTGGGGGGAAAAAGTAGGAGCAGATACTATTTATAAAGAAAATGCTGACCCTGCTAGTGTTATATATGATGGCTTAGGAAAAGCTAAAGATGAAAATTATGATTATGTTTTAATAGATACAGCTGGAAGGTTACAAAATAAAGTTAATTTAATGAATGAATTACAAAAAATAAATAAAGTGATTGGGTCTATAATACCTAATGCTCCACATGAAACTTTACTTGTTATTGATGCTAGTACAGGGCAAAATGGAATTAGTCAAGCTAAAAGCTTTAAAGAAATTACTAATATAACAGGAATTGTTTTAACTAAATTGGATGGTACTGCCAAAGGAGGAATTGTTTTAGCTATCAAGGATAGTGTTGGAATACCAGTAAAATATGTAGGTCTTGGGGAAAAAGAAGATGACTTGCAAATATTTGATATAGAAAAATATATTTATGGATTATTTAGTGATATGGAGGATTAGTATGGAGAAAAACGAAAAAAAGTTAAATCAAGTTGGATTGCTTTCACAAATAGTTTTAATAAGTTTATTGTTATATTTTGTTATATTTTATTTATTTTTACCAGAAATTTTTGATGTTATTTGTTATATTGTAAGTTTACTTCTTATTGTGATGGCCTATAATAATCAAAAAATATATAAGAGAAAATTTTTAACTATTGTTTATTTAATTGTTGGTATTCTTACTTTCGTTTTAACAATTTTAAATGTATAATAAACTGTATTTAATTGATCTATATGATATATATGGATCACTACTTACTGAAAAACAACAAAATTATTTTGAAGATTATTATTTTGATAATCTTTCATTAAAAGAAATAAGTGAGAATAATTCCGTTAGTAGAAATGCCGTACATAATAGTATAAAAGAAACAGAAGAGAAATTAAAAAAATATGAATTCAATTTGAAAATATATGAAAAAAATAAAAAAATAGAACAAATTATAAATAATATAAAAATAGAAGAAATAAAAGAAGAATTAAAAAGAATAATAGAGGAGTGAGTGTGATAAAATGTTTGGACAAATAGTTTATATAAGTGATAATGTTGCGCATATAAAAATTAAAGAAGGAACACCAGTTGTTCAAGATTTAATGAATCTTCATATTATATTTGAGGATGAAAAAAAGAAAATTTTGGGTGAAATAGAGGATATAACACAGGAAATAATAAAAGTAAGATTTTTAGGTGAAATAGTTAATAATCAATTCGTTGGAGGAGTTATTAGGAAACCTAATTTATCTTCAAATATTCGTGTAATTACTAAAGAAGAATTTGGACTTATTGTAGGAGAAAATAATCAAAATAGTATGTTACTTGGTTTGTCACCACTTTATGATGATTATCCAATTTATGTAAATATTAATGATATGTTTTCAAATCATTTGTCTATATTTGGTAATACAGGTAGTGGTAAATCTTGGGGTATGGCAAGAATTTTGCAAAATGTCTTTTCAAATCCTAATTTAGTACCATTTAGATCAAATTTCTTTATCTTTGATGCTTATGGAGAATATCATTCAGCCTTTAAAGATATAAATATGGTTAATCCTAATTTTAATTTTAAATATTATACAACTAATTTTAATGATAGAGAAGGAAGTTTACTAAGAATGCCTATTTGGTTATTTGGCGTAGATGATTTAGCATTACTTTTATCAGCAACAGAACATTCACAATTACCTATAATTGAAAAAATGTTAAAACTCGTTAGAATTTTTGCTGAATCAGAACAACTAAATGAGGATTATAAAAATCATTTAATTGCTAAAGCTATTATGAATATATTATATACAAACCAGACATCTACTAGTAAAAGAAATGATATATTTTCTATTTTAAATGATTGTAGTACAGAGAAATTTAATTTAGAAGCCCCAGTACAAGGACTTGGATATGTAAGAAAATTTAGAGAGTGTTTTATCATTGATAAAGAAGGAAATTTTACAGAAAGTATTTTAATAACAGAATATGTTTCAAGTTTTATAAATGAAGAATTAGAACAATATGAATCAAATCAAAATAATTTTTATACATTAAAAGATTTAGAGAAGGCCTTAGATTTTACTTTAATATCAGAAGGATATTTAAAAAATGAAAGAACTTATAATGATGCAGTTACATTAAAAGTAAGACTTCATTCAATTATTATAAGTGATAATGCAAAATATTTTGATTATCCAGAATATGTTGACTTAAATAATTATATTGCTTCATTAGTAACTTGTGATAATGGATTTAAAGCCCAAATAGTCAATTTTAATTTAGAAGATATTGAGGATTCTATAGCTAAAGTTATAACAAAAGTATATGCAAAAATGCTATTTGATTTTACTAAAAAATTATCTGATAGAGCTTCTATTCCATTTCATATATTCTTAGAAGAAGCACATAGATATGTTCAAAATGATAATGATAAATATTTATTAGGATATAATATTTTTGAACGTGTATCAAAAGAGGGTAGAAAGTATGGATTAATACTTAACCTTATTTCTCAAAGACCAGTTGAAATTAGTGAAACCGTTATTTCACAAGCAAGTAATTTTATGATATTTAAATTGAATCATCCAAGGGATTTAGATTATATAAAGAAAATGTTACCAAATATAAATCAAGAAATAATCGAAAAACAAAAAAGTTTGCAACCAGGAACTTGTGTTGCTTTTGGTAAAGCATTTAAAATTCCTTTAATTGTAAAAATGGAAAAACCAAATCCTACTCCACATAGTAGTAACTGTAATGTAGAGGAAAAATGGAAAGCATAAAGAACTTATAAAGTTCTTTTTTCTATTGTTTCTTTTTGTAGAATTTTGTGGTAAACTAATATGTGTAGAATTAGTGGTGAAGTAACAATGGATAAAAGAATTAATTTAATAAAAAGGATTTTAATATTTATAATATTTTTTCTTTGGATTTTAATTATTTTAAGTTTGAATAAAAAAAATAACGATAGTATTGATAAAGAAGATATTTATGCTAAAAAAATACCAATATTAACATTCCATAGATTATCTTATTCAAAAACAAAAGATAAATATTTTAAGGATAATCAATGGGTACAATCTATAGATGTTTTTAATGAACAAATGAAATATTTGTATGATAATGGTTATAAAACATTAAACTTAGATGAATTTTATTGTTGGTACATAGGAGAGTGTAATTTTCCTAAAAAAACAGTTGTAATAACAATAGATGATGGTAATATGAGTACATATTATTTAGCTCTTCCTATTATAATGCGTTATAATTTTAAAGCAACTGCCTTTATAGTTGGTTCAAGAACAAAAGAATCAGAAGATTATTCATATGATGATTATGAAAAAGTTTTTTTAACCAAAAATGTAATAGAGGAAAGTAAAAAGATTTATCCTGATTTTGATTATCAAAGTCATACTTGGGATTTACATAGAATTGATAAAAATGGGGAAAAAATAATATATAGTTTAACAAAAGAACAAATTCAACAAGATTTTGATAATAATAAGATATTTGGTTTTAAATATATAGCTTATCCATATGGTGATTATAATGATAATTTAATAGAATTAGCTAAGAAAAATGGTTATAAATTAGGCTTAACATTTAAAAAACAAGATTATGCAACTAGAGATAGTCTTCAATTTGAAATTCCAAGGATAAAAATAAATGGACAGTCAACTTTAGAAACATTAAAACAAATATTAAATTACTAACTGAGGTGAAAAAATGAATAAATATAAGTACGATATATCAATAATAATACCCGTTTATAATAATGAAAATTATATAGATGAATGTATGCATTCAATTATAAATCAAAATTTCAATTTAAATAGGATACAAATTATTTTAATAAATGATGGATCTAAAGATAACAGTTTAAATGTAATGAAAAAATATAAAAGAAAAAATATTTTAATAATTGATAAAGAAAATACAGGTGTATCAGATACAAGAAATATTGGAATGAAAAAGGCAGAAGGAAAATATATTTTATTTTTAGATTCTGATGATACATTATCAAAAAATACTTGTAGGGAATTATTTAATTTATTTGAAAAATATTATGATGAAATAGATTTAATAACTTATCCAATCATTTATAATATAAATGGTAAATTAAAATCCCACTTTAGATATAAAAGATTATATACTAATGGTACTGGTGTATATGATTTAAATGAAAATTATAACCTAATTCAAACAACAGTAAATATCATTATAAAAAATAATTTTGAAAATAATTTAATGTTTGATATAAATCAAAATTTTTCAGAAGATGAAAGATTTGCTACAGAAATTTTAATGAAAAAAAGAAAAATTGGTTTTTGTGAAGAGGCAACTTATTATTATAGAAGACATGTTGGTACAGCTAATGATACAATAGCTAATGCTTATTATACCTTTGAAAATATAACAAGCTACTATGAATATTTGTTTAAAAAATATGAAGAAAATAATAAAATTCCTAAATATATTCAGACTCTTTACATAAATAATATACGTTGGCGTCTTATACAAAATGCTTTTTATCCATATCATTATGAAAAACGAGAATATGAAAAAGCATTAAAAAGAATAAAGAATTTAATAAAAAAAATAGATGTTGATGTTGTACTATCACTACCTTATTCAAAATTTCATAAATTTTATATTCTAAAGCTTCAAGGAAAAAATCCAATTGTAGAAGTTGGAAAAAAAGGAAAATATAAAATTATTTGTGATGAAAATATTGTTGATGAAGAAGATGGAATAAAATCAGTAGTAAATAAGTTTAAAATAAGGGATAATAAAATTATTTTAAATGGTGATTTTTTAACATTAGCATTTGAAATCGAAAAACCTATAATATATTTAACTACTGTTGATAAAAATAATAATAAAACAACTAAGCAAATTGATACATATGTTACTAATAATTCATATTATCAATGTGATACTAAAACAAATACAATTTATGGATATAAATTAAATATTGATTTAAATTCTATAAAAGAATTTAAATTATATGCAGAATTAAAAAAAGTTAAAGTTCCAATTAATTTTAAATTTAATCGTTTTTCATCAAGGAAAATATATAAATCTAATATTAGAGTAGCATATTCGAAAAAAAGATTTGTTATTACTAAGAACTCTATTTATTTTAAAATAAAAGATGGAATAAAAAACTTAATTGTTTATATGATTAAAAATCCTAAAATAATTCTTAATCGCTTGCTTGCTAAAACATATATTAAAAATAAAGAAATATGGTTATATACAGATAAGTCTGGCTTATTTGATAATGCATATATACAATTTAAACATGATATATTAAAAAATGATGGTATTAAAAGATATTATGTTTATAATGAATCTTTTGATAAAATAAAAGATAAATTTACTAAAGAGGAAAGAAAGAAGTTAGTTAAATTTAAAAGTATAAAGCATAAAAGACTTTACTTAAGATGTGATAAAATTTTAAGTTCTTTCTCAGATTTACAAGTTTATTGTCCTTTTAATAGTAAAATTAAGTGGTATGCAGATATTATAAATTATGATTTTATTTATTTACAACATGGTATATTACATGCTAATTTGATAAAAATGTATTCTAAAGAATTTACTCAAATTGATAAATTTGTTATATCTTCTAATTTTGAAGAACAAAACTTAATATCAAATTACAATTATGATAAGGAAGATTTTATAAAAACTGGTATGCCTAGAATGAGTTTAGAAAACAATAAAATAAAACAAAAAAATAAAATTTTATATGCACCTTCTTGGAGACAATATTTGATAGGTAATTTAGTAAATAATAAGAGAAAATTAAAAACAAATATATTTTTAAATTCTACATATTTTAAAGAAATATATGCATTTTTACATTCTAAAGAATTGCAAGAATTTTTAGAAAAAAATGATTATAAATTAGATTTTAAATTACATCCAATATTTAAGGATTATTCACATTTATTCGAATTAAGAAATGTTAAAAATATTGAAATAAGTTTTGGAAAAACAAAAATAGAAGAATATAAAATTTTTATAACAGATTTTTCATCTTTTCAGTTTGATTTTGTTAAGTTAAAAAGACCAATTATCTATTTTGTACCTGATATGGTAGAGTTTAAGGCAGGACTTCATACATATAGAGAATTAGATTTAAAATATGAAGATGCTTTTGGAAAACTATGTTTAGATAGTAAAGATTTATTAAATGAAATAAAAAGAATAGATAAAAATAATTGTAAAATTGATAGTAAATATTTAAAAAGAATGGATAAATTTTTCTTAGATATAAAAAATCCATGTGATGAGATATATAATGAATTAATTAAGTAATAATTATATTAAGATAACATGTTGTTATCTTTTTTTACAAAATATATTAAAGGAGAGAAAAATGAAAAAAATTAAAAAAGCTGTAATAGCAGTAGCTGGTATGGGGACAAGATTTTATCCTATCACAAAAGTTTTACCAAAAGAGATGTTACCAATTATTGATAAACCAATTTTATCTTATATCATAGATGAAGTAGTAGAAAGTGGAATTGAAGAAATAATATTGATTATAAGTAAGGAAAAAGAATTAATAAGAAATTATTATAGCCAAAATATAAAATTAGAAATGTCACTTAAAGAAAAAAATAAATTAAACGAATTACAAGTAATAAAGGATATTGTACCAAATAATATTAAAATATCTTATGTAATTCAGGATAAGCCTTTAGGTACTGCTCATGCTATAAATTTAGCTAAAGATTATATTAATGATGAACCATTTGCAATTATTTTTGGTGATGATATTGTTGATTCAAAAGTACCTGTCTTAAAACAGATGATAGATATTTATAAAAAATATGATTGTAATGTATTTGCTGCTAAGGAAGTCGATAAAAGTAATGTAAATAAATATGGTATTTTAAAATATAAAAATGATTCAACTAAAGAGGTTGAATGTATTGTTGAAAAACCAAATATTAATGAGGCACCAAGTTCTTTAGCAACTATTGGTAGATATATAGTTAAACCGGAAGTATTTAAAGAAATAAGTACTTTAGAAAAAGTAAATAGAGAATATATTTTAACAGATGCATTTGAAAAAATGATGAAATATCAGTCTTTTTATGCCTGTGAATTTGATGGAAAACATTTTGATACAGGTAATAAATTAGAATACATTGAAGCAGTGATAAACTATGCATTAAATGATTCTAAATATAGTGAATACGTAAAAGAGTTTATTAAGAAAAATATATAAGCTCTTTTTCTTTTATTTAAAATGTGATAAAATACCAGTAATAGAGGTGTTTTAATGGAAAAATATGTACCAGATATGTATAAGAAAAGTATATATGAAATAGATTATTCAAAATTAAAAGAAATTGGTATAAAATGTTTGTTATTTGATTTAGATAATACAATAGTTCCTTATAATGAAAAGATACCATCAGAAGAAACAGTAACTTTATTTAAAAAATTAGTTTCTATGGAATTTAAGGTAATTATATTTTCTAATAGTCCTAAATTAAGAGTAAAACCAATTGGGGATATATTAAATGTAGAAGTATTTGGAAATGCTAAAAAACCATTTATAAAAAATTATTATAAAGTTTTGAATATGTATAAATTTACAGAAAACGAAGTAGCTATTATAGGGGATCAAATGTTAACTGATATAGTAGGGGGTAATAAAGTAGGAATTACAACAATATTGGTGGAGCCTATAATTAATAAAGATCCAATTTGGACTAAGCCTAATCGTATAAGAGAAAGAAGAATTATGAAAAAATTAAGGGACAATAATTTATTTTCAAAAGGGAGATATTATGAAAAAATGTGAAGGTTGTGGAGTTTATTTACAATCGGAAAATCCAAATAAAATAGGATTTATAACTTCAAAAAATTTAGATAAAAATTTATGTGAACGTTGTTTTAGAATAAGAAATTATCATGATTATAAATTTGTTAATAATAAAAATAGTGATTATATACCTATTTTAAATAAAATATCTAAAACTGGAGATTTAGTTATTCTAGTAGTAGATTTATTTAATATAAATTATGAATTAAAGGATATTTTTAAGTATCTTAATAATGATATTTTATTAGTATTAACAAAAAGAGATTTATTACCTAAATCAGTGTATGATTTAAATTTATTAAATTATTTTGATAATTTCAAATTAAAAATTATTGATAAAATTATAATAAGTAGCAAAAATAATTTTAATTTTGATTTACTAATTGAAAAAATAAATAAATACAAGAAATCAAATAATGTATATGTTGTTGGTTTTACAAATGCTGGGAAATCGACTATGATAAATAAGTTAATTTATAATTATTCAGATAATAAATCATATATAACAACAAGTATTTTACCATCAACAACTCTTAATAGTATCAATATAAAACTTAATGATAATATTACACTAATAGATACTCCTGGTTTATTGGATGAAGGAAATATAATTAATAGTATTGATAAACAAAATTTAAAATTAATTATACCGAATAAGGAAATAAAACCTATTACATATCAAATTAAAACAAATCAGAGTATAATATGTAGTGATTTATTTAGAATAGATGTACCTAAAAATAATAGTTTAACTTTTTATATGTCCAATAATTTAAAATATGAAAGATATTATAAAGATACTAATAAACTTCAAAATTTAAAAAAACATGTTATTTCTGTTGATGATGATAATGATATAGTTATAAACGGTTTAGGATTTATAAAGATTGTTAAAAAAACAAAAATTACTGTATATATATCTAGTAATATTAAAATATATAAAAGAAAAAGTTTAATATAATCTTTTTTTTTTACAAAAAAACATGTATAATGTATAATAGGTGATGGTATGATAGGTAAGATATTTAGTATTGAAGATAATACAGTCATTATTGATTTAGATATTGAACTGGATAAATTTCAAAGTTTGAACAATTTACTTGTTAGTATGAGTGATTCAAAAA
This sequence comes from uncultured Bacilli bacterium, assembly GCA_947631525.1. Classification (GTDB taxonomy): domain Bacteria; phylum Bacillota_I; class Bacilli_A; order RF39; family UBA660; genus OMSK01. The sequence continues at coordinate 26,917 of CANRLQ010000003.1, forward strand.
ATAATATAATTGGTCAAATTGATAACATTAAAGATAATAAGGCCTATGTTAATTTGCTTGGTGAAATAATAAATGGTAAGTTTGTTTTTGGTGTTATCAGAAAACCGTCATTTGGTTCATCTGTTAAATTAGTATCAAAACAAAATGTTAAGAAAATAATAAGTGTGGAAGATTATATCGAAAAAGAACATTTATATATTGGTAAGAGTACTGTTTATGATGATATAAATGTATATGTAAGAATTAATGATTTCTTTAGTGAACACTTTGCTATTTGTGGTTCAACAGGTAGTGGTAAATCGTGTAGTGTTGCTCGTATGATTCAAAATCTGTTCGATAAAGATAAAAGTATTCCATATAAAGCAAGTATTTTTATGTTTGATGCTTATGGAGAATATCATAGTGCTTTTAAAGAATTAAATGATAAAAATAATGGTATTAACCTAAAAGTGTACACAACTAATTTAAATTCAGAAGATAATATATTAAAAATCCCATTATGGTTGTTAGGCGTTGATGATTTAGCTTTATTATTGGGTGCTGATAAATCATCACAATTACAAATAATTGAAAAAGCTTTAAAATTAGTAAGTGTTTTTGCTAAAGAAGAAAGTGAAGTTATTAAAAGTAAAAATGATATAATTGCTAGAGCAATACTTGATATATTATCAAGTGGTAGGGGTCCAGGGCAAATAAGGGATCAAGTTTTTTCCATTTTATCTTACTATAATACAAGTGAATTAAATCTTGAAACTCTTATAGAACAACCTGGTTATACTAGACCAATAAAAAATTGTTTTAATATAGATTCTACAGGTAAGATAAGAGAAATAGAGCTTATTATGAATTTTATTCAGCAATATCTAAGTGATGATTATGAACTTGATCTACCAGATGGAAGTTTTGTATATACTTTAGATGATTTAAAAGATGCTTTTGATTTTGCTTTGATAGCTGAAGGTATTTTAAAAAGCGACAAGATATTTGATGAATTAAATATTTTGAAAGTAAGACTTCATACATTTGTAAACAGTAAAAATAGAGTTTATTTTGATTATCCTGAATATATAAGTAGAACTGAATACATAAGAAAATTAATGACAGCTAAAGATGGAAGAAAAGCTCAGATAATAAATTTTAATATCAATTATATTGATGACAGATTAGCAAAAACAATAACTAAAATATATTCAAAAATGTTGTTTGACTATGCTAAAAATATGAATGAAAGAGGAACATTTCCGTTCCATATTGTATTAGAAGAAGCACATAGATATGTTCAAAATGATAATGATATTAATTTATTAGGATATAATATCTTTGAAAGAATTACAAAAGAAGGTAGAAAGTATGGAGTAGTTTTAGGATTAATTACTCAAAGACCTAGTGAACTATCAAATACTGCTTTAAGTCAATGTTCAAATT
>CANRLQ010000004.1 GCA_947631525.1 uncultured Bacilli bacterium
CTCTTCTCCGTCTAATTCAACTAAATCTAGGAACTCAAAGTTCACTTCATTTCCATTTTCGTCATTTAAAACAATTATGTTATCTAATTCTTCATCCATTTTTCATGGCTCCTTTCGCAGTGATTTTCCAAATCAGAAAATATTTCCATATTTTCATTCATAATCGAAAAGTAATCTTCATTTTCACTTCTTTGTTTATCAGTTATATTTGCTAGATTATAAATAGTTAGAAGTTGTACTTTAGTAGTTTTTACTAGATTTGATACAGTTTCATTCACCTCAGTACCACTTAGAGTAAATATATATTTGATTTCCTTATTTTTTATTAAATTTTCTGTTTCTCTTAAATTTTTTTCACTTACACCGTTATTATCTTGTAGTGATATAACAGTAAATCCATATTTTTCTAAGAATTTTAAACCATCATTATCAACAACAATAGTTGTATGACTAGCATTTTCACTCATTAATTTAAGTTTAGCATCGATATTAGAAATTTGAATTTTTAAACTATCATAATTTTTTTCTATTTCTTCTTTTAAATAATGATTTTCTATATATTCTAATAAACCATTTTTAATATTCAAAGAAAGCATTAATAAGTTAGAAGGATTTAACCATAATTCAGTATCATCATATGTATATTCCATATTTTGAGTAGCATCAATAATCATCAAATCTTTATTTTTCTTAAATAGAGGAGCAACATAAGTTTGTTCAGTTCCAAGACCATTAAAAACAAACATATTACCTTTACCATAATCATTTATTTGTTTATCAGTTAAGCTATATTTATTAATGTCTGTTCCATCTGGATAAATACTTTTTACATCACTATGTTCACCATATAATGTATTAGTTATATATTCAATAGGATAAGCTGTTGTATAAATAACTATGTTTTCTAAATCATCCTTTTTAAAACATCCTGTTAAAAATAAAAATAAAATTGGTGATAAAATTACAAATAAAACTTTTTTCATTTTTCCTTCCTTTCTGGTACTAAATCAATACCTCCCTCATTGAAGGGATTACATTTAATAATTCTTTTAATAGTAAGATAACTACCTTTAATAAATCCAAATCTTTCATAAGCTATAATGGCATAATTAGAACAAGTTGGTATAAAACGACAGTTATCATGAAATTTGCCTGGTATTTTTTGATATAGCCTGATTAATTTTATTGCTATTTTTTTCATAAATTAATTATACTAAATTTTATGATAAAAGTAAATCTATTTATGTACAACTATTTACAAATTTGATATAATAAAGTAGGTGATTGTATGGAAATACTAGATAAGTTTAATATAAAAACAAATAATTATAAGTTATATGAAACTGCTTTTACACATACATCTTACGCTAATGAACATGGATGTGTCAGCTATGAACGATTAGAATATTTAGGAGATGCTGTATTAGAAACAGTTATGAGTGAATATTTATATAAAACAACTAACGCAGATGAGGGTGAATTAACAAAAATGCGTGCTCATTACGTTTGTGAAGATGCTTTATATGAGTATTCATTAAAATTACATTTAAATGATTATTTAATATTAGGAAATGGTGAATTAGAGAATGGTGGTAAATTTAGAAAAGCTATCGTAGCCGATATATTTGAGTCTTTTATAGGTGCTTTATTTTTAGATCAAGGTTTTGAAACAGCTAAAAATTTTATTTATAAAGCAGCTATTCCTTTTGTTAAAAATAATTCTTTTGATTTTATAAAAGATTATAAATCTGAATTACAGGAATTAGTTCAAACAGATCGAAGAAGTTTAAAATATTTTATCATAAATGAAGAAGGACCTGCTCATAATAAAGTATTTACAGCAGTTGTTAAAATTGATAACATAACATATGGTACAGGTACAGGTCATAGTAAAAAAGAGGCCGAACAATTAGCAGCTAAAGATGCATTAAATAAAAGTGTTAGTAGTTAAATTTATATAGAAAGGTGAATATAAATGTACGATATAATTATAATAGGAGCGGGGCCAGCTGGGTTAACTTCTGCTTTGTATGCTTTAAGAGCTAATAAAAATGTACTTATTTTAGAGGCAAAATGTTATGGTGGGCAAATAATAGATTCTAGTAAAATAGAAAATTATCCTGGTATAGAATTAATTTCAGGATTTGAATTTGCTACAAATCTTTATAATCAAGTAAAAAAACTTGGTGGAAATATAATATATGAAAAAGTTATTCATATTAATGAAGATAAAACAGTTGTAACAAATAAAAACGAATATAAAGCAAAAGCTATTATTATTGCAACAGGCGTACAAAGTAGAAGATTAAATGTTGATAATGAGCAAAAATTTATTGGACATGGAGTATCTTATTGTGCTACTTGTGATGGTAATTTTTATAAAAATAAAATAGTAGCTGTTGTAGGTGGTGGCAATACAGCATTAGAAGATGCTATATATTTATCTAATATTGCTAAAAAAATTTATGTTATTCATAGAAGAAATATATTTAGTGGAGATGCTAAATACATAGAAGAATTAGAAAATAAAACAAATGTTGATTTTATTTTTAACTCTAATGTTGTTAATCTAAATGGTAAAGACTATTTAGAAAGTATTGATATTCAACATGAAAATAAGCAAATTGAAACAATTAATATAGATGGACTTTTTATAGCTATTGGAAAAATTCCAGATAATAACATGTTTGAAAATGTTGTTGATTTAGATGAATTTGGTTATATTAAAACAACTGATGGATTACATACAAGTACTCCTGGTATATATGTAGCGGGTGATACCAAAGCTAAATTTTTAAGACAACTTACTACGGCTGTAAGTGATGGTTCATTAGCTTCTACTATGGCTATAAAAGAAATGAATTAGGTTTACATTTATTGTGTAAATTAATTGAGAAATAATTAATATTTTCTCTTTTTTTATGATAAAAATGTTATAATTATTTTAGAAAGTAAGGAGTATATATTATGAAGTGTATTGCAATTAAAGATGTAAAAGAATTTGAATTAAAAGATATTAAAGAGCCAATTAAAGAAGATAATAAAGTTATGATATCTGTTAAAAAAACTGGTATTTGTGGTTCTGATATTCATTATTGGGAATCAGGACAACCAAAAGGTTTAGTAATGGGACATGAATTTTGTGGAACAGTTATCGATCCAGGTAATAGAAAAGATTTAAATATAGGAGACCGTGTTACAGCATTACCAATATTGTTTAGAAACATTGACAAATGCGACTGGATTATCATTAGAAAATCCTGGAGGTTTAACTTCTAAAATAAATGTTAGATCTGACATGGTATTTAAAGTACCTGATAATATAACTGATGAAGAAGTAGCAATGGTAGAGCCAACAGCTGTTGGACTTCACGCTATTCATTTAGCTGATATTAAAGTAGGGGATAAAGTATTAATAATAGGTAGTGGAATTATAGGTCTTACATCAACTATGTTTGCTAAATTAGAAGGTGCAAGTTATGTAGCAGTATCAGAGGTAAATGAAGCGCGTGGTAATAAAGCGGTTGAATTAAATGTAGCTGATGAATATTTTAAAGCTGATGATAAATTTTTAGAAACTGTTTCATCAAAAATACCAACTGGTTTTGATGTAGTAATTGAGTGTTGTGGAAACTCTAATGCTGTTGGATCTTCATTAATGACTGTAAAACCAGGTGGTACTGTTGTTTTAGTTGGAGTTTCATTAAATCCAGTAACAATACCTACAGTAGTTGCTGTAATGCGTGAACTTAACTTAAAAGGTGCAATAGCCTATACTAAAGAAGAATTTAAAACATGTATTGAATTAATGAGCAATAAACAAATAGATGTTAAAAAATTTGTTTCCGAAATAGTTGGATTAAATGAAGTACAATCATCATATGAAAAATTAACATCAGGTGATAGTGATGTTATAAAGATATTGGTTGATCCAAATATATATTAAAAAATTTAAAAATAATAAATAAAATAATTAATCAAACATAAAATTATAGTAAATTAAAAAAAATTTTAAAAAAGTATTGCCAAATGGATAAATATATTATATAATTAAGGAGTCTTACATGTTAAGACTCATGGCTTGCCTAATTAGCTCAGTTGGTAGAGCACTCGGCTGTTAACCGATAGGTCGTAGGTTCGAGTCCTACATTAGGCGCCATATTTTTTTGGCCAGTTGGTGAAGTGGCTTAACACACTGCCCTTTCACGGCAGCATTCACGGGTTCGAATCCCGTACTGGTCACCATGTTATGTGCTTGACTCAAATTTTGTGAGTATGATATATAAACTGACTTTTATAGTTAGTTTTTTTTATAAAATTAAAATTTTTATAATAGGTTTTATCAATTAAATTAATATTATATATAAAAATTGTTGTTTTAATCTTTTTATTTTGATATAATAATGACAATTAGTGTCAAAATTATACCTTTAATATTGTATAAATTTTAACACTTTAGTATGAGTATAAGGGGTTAATATAGGGAGGTTTTATTATGAAAGGTGATTATACACCATATATTGAACGTACACCAGATGGACAATACAAAAATTTAATTCGTGAAATATTAGAGAAAGGAACATTAGGACCATCACCAATGGTTGATAAAGAAGGAAAAGAAATTAATACTATTGATTTAATGGGTGCATCAACAATAAGATTTAATTTATTAGAAAATGGTTTTCCATTTATTACTGAGCGTGATATTTCAGGATTTTGGAGATCAGCTGTTGGTGAATTATTCGCATTTATTAATGGAGCTAGAACACAAAAAGAACTAGAAATGTTTGGTTGTAAGTGGTGGAAAGCTTGGTTAACAGAAGAAAAATGTGCTAAAAGAGGATTAGAAAAAGGAGATTTAGGGCCTGGATCTTATGGAGCAGCTTTCGCATCATTTCCAACTTTAGATGGAAATACTTTTAATCAATTCGAAGAAATAGTAAAACAAATTAAAGAAAGACCAGAATTAAAAACACATATGATTACACCTTGGATACCCCAATATACAATTAGAAATTCAGATAATCAACAAAAAGTTGTAGTATGTCCATGTCATGGATGGATTCACTTTAGAGTATTAGGTGATAAATTGAGTATGCTTATGTGGCAAAGAAGTTGTGATGTCTTAATAGGTGGACCTAGTAATTGGGTACAATATTCAGCACTACTTTTAGCTATGGCAGAAGTTTTAAATTTACAACCATATGAATTTATTCATCAAATTTCAGATGCTCATATCTTTGAAAATCAAATGCCTTGGGTAGAAGAAATTCTATCTAGAGAAAGTCAACCATTTCCTACTTTAAAATTAGTAAAAAAACATAAAAAGATATCTGATTATCGTAATACAGATTTTGAACTTAGTGATTATCATTCTGGAGAAGCTATAAAAGGTATTCCTGTAGGTATTTAATTATGTATGAAGAATTAATAAAAAAAGTAAATGAAGCACGAATTAATGGTAAAAAAATTGGTTTAGTGCAAGGTTCTTGGGATTTATTTCACTTAGGACATTTACGTTACATTTTAAAGGCAAAGGAATTATGCGATTTTCTAATTGTGGCAATGGATAGTGATGAAAAGATACGTAAAAGAAAAGGTAATAGTAGACCTATTATTCCCGAAGATGAAAGATATGAGTTTATTAAATTATTAAATATTGCTTCTGAAGTAGTAATAAAAGATGTAAATGAACCAAAATGGAATTTGATTAAAAATGTAAAACCTGATGTACTTATTGCTATAAAAGATAATTATACTGATGAACAAATAGAAAAATTGGGAGAATTTGTAGGTAAAGTAGCAATTTTACCGAGACAATCTGAAAGCTCAACTTCAGATAAAATTAGAAAAATTCTTATTTGTAGTAGAGGACAACAAGCTGCAGATATTGATGAAAAAGTTAAAAAAGCTATAGAAGAGATTAAATTTAGAACTAATTTTAATGAGAATATGCCAGAACCTTTACCAATGTTGTTTAGGAATTTATACGATTCTACAGATTGGGTATGTCCAGTATCAGCAGGATGTTATTGGAATGGAAGTTGGCATTTTGGTGCAAATCATAGTGATTTTAGTATTCCAAAATATGATATTGAAAATCGTACAGAATTATATTATTCATCAGTTGAACATGCAGAAATGAATTTATTAAAAAAATTGGGTGATGTTGAAAATTTAAATACAACTATTTGGACAACTCTTTTTCCATGCGATAAATGTATGAAAGTTTTAATTCAAAAAGGTGTAAAAGAAATTATTTATTTAGAAGATCATTCAGAGAAAAATTGGAGTAAAAGATCACATGAATTGGCTAAAAAATATGGTGTTAAAGTTACAAAATATCAAGAAAAAAATATGAATGAAAATATATCAAATAATAATCAAGATATGAATTCATTTAAATACATATATCCACCAAATGCTAGACATCAAGAACAATTAGATATTATGATGAACTTTGAATATGAAGGAAAAGATCCTTTAGACCAGAACTTTATTAATCAAGAAATATTATACACAACTGATTATTGGTATATAACAAATAATAAATTCCCATATGAAGGTGTAGAAAAACAATTTTTAATTGTATCACGTTTTCCAGTTTATGAAGAAAAAGATGTAACTGAAGAAATGTGGTTAGATTTAAAAAAAATATGGATTAATCTAGTTGAAAAATATGGTATTGAAGGCGGAGCATTATGTTTTAGATTTGGGGAACCTTCGTTATCTGGAGCAACTTTAAAACGTTTTCATGTACATATAATTAAACCTAAAGAAGATGAGAGAACTAAATTTTCTATTGGTGGTAAAAAAGTGTTAAAAAAAGGATTATATATAAGAAAAAAAGATAATTAATTGATTATCTTTTTTTTATAAATTATTTTTTAATACAGATAAAATAAAATCTTTATTATTTTTATCACTATTATTCCATAAAATTTCAAAAAATACACCTAATCCTGGAAGAACTACCTCTTCGTTTGATTCGATTGATGAATTAATTGATGCTTCTATTTCATCAATAGGGGAATTTTTAAAATTATCTACAATATAGTCTCTTATACTTATTTGCATATCATCATCCTTTCATTTATATTTTGGTATTAAATATTTTTTTTATACAATTGAAAAATTTTATTGAAATTTATGAATAAGTAATATATAATTAATATTAAGGAAGGTGAACGTATGGGTAATTTGGTAATTATTATAATTATAGGAATTTTAATTCTTTTATTTATTTTTGTTATTTCTACTTATAATTCTTTAGTAGTACTTAAAAATAAAGTTAAGGATAGTTGGGCAAATAGATGTGTTATTAAAAGAAGAGCTGATTTAATTCCTAACTTAGTTGAAACAGTTAAAGGATATGCAGCACACGAGAAAGAAACACTTGAAGCAGTTATTCAAGCAAGAAATTCTTTTACAAATGCTAGCACAAAAGAAGATGAGATTAAAGCAAATGGTGAAATTACAAACGCTTTAACTAGATTGTTTGCTTTAAGTGAAGCTTATCCAGATTTAAAAGCTAATGAAAATTTTATTAGTTTACAAAATGATTTAAAAGATTCTGAAGATAAGATATCTGTTTCTAGACAATATTATAATGATACTGTTTTGCAATATAAAAATAAATTGGAAATGTTTCCATCTAATATAATTGCTGGTATATTTAATTTCAAGCCAGAATCTTTCTTTGAAATAGCCGAAAATGAAAGAGAAGTTCCTAAAGTTCAATTTTAAACTATATTAAATTATAGTTTTTTCTTTTTTTTTATTAAAAAATATGATAGAATTGATTTAGAGTAATATGGGGTGATTGTATGAATTATGATGAAAAATCTATTGATATAATCGATATAGATGATAATTTAAATATAAAAGAAAACGATAGTGAATTAATATTAAATCAAATAAGAAAAGATTTATTAGATGAAACAACGAATAAATTAATTGAGAATAACAAATTATTACATAAATATAATCAAGTCTTAAAAAATTATAATGATTTAAAGAAAGAATATGATGAATTAATTAAAAAAGAAGAAATAGATAAAGAAAAATTAAATGATTATAATAATTTATCAATTGAATTAATTAAATTAAAAAAGCAAAATATAACAATTAGTGGCAAATTAACTATGGTACAATCATTATTACAATTATTAATTAATGAATATGGAATATATGAAATATGTGAAATAACAAGATTAACAGAAGAAAAGATAAAAGATTATTTAGAATAAAAAAAGAGTTTTAAAACTCTTTATTATTTGTATATGATGACATATTATAATTATTAAACATTGTTTCTAATGTAGAAACCCTTTTTTCTAAATTATTTATTTCTTGTTGTTGAGTATTTAGTTGTTGTTCAACAGTATTAGTAGAAACACTATTAGGATTATTTTGTGATTGTGTATATGTCATGCCTGTAGGTAGTGGCATAGGCATAGGCATATTTGGTAATCCATATGGTGGAATCATCCCCATATTCATATTTTGATAAGGGGGATATATAGGATATGCAGTCATACCACAATCTCTATCTTTTTTCATTTTAACACACTCCATTCTAATAAATTATATGATATTTATCTATAAATGTGATATAATATTTTAAGAATTGAGTGATTGTAAATGTATGAATATGAAACAAATTTAATTAATAATGGAATAAAATATATTGGAGGAACTGATGAAGCAGGTAGAGGCCCTTTAATAGGTCCTGTAGTTGCTGCATGTGTTGTTTTACCACTTAATTATAAAAATAAGGAAATAAATGATTCTAAAAAATTATCTGAAAAAAAAAGAAATGAACTTTTTGAAATAATAAAAAGAGATGCCTTAACAATTGGAATAGGTATAGTAGATGCTGAAAAGATAGATGAAATTAATATATATAAAGCTTGCTATGATAAAAGCTTATAATGAAGCAAATAAAAAAATAAAAATTGAACATTTACTTACTGATGCCATGCCTATTGATGAACTTGATATTCCAGTTACAAAAATAATAAAAGGTGATTCCAAGAGTATTACTATAGCTGCTGCTTCAATAATTGCTAAAGTAACAAGAGATAACATAATGTATGAACTTGATGATAAATTTCCATTATATGGTTTTAGAAATCATAAAGGTTATCCAACCAAAAAACATTTAGAAGCAATTAATAATTATGGTTTAATAGATGGTTATAGAAAAACATATGGACCAGTAAAAAAAATATTGGAGGAACATAAATGAAAGATTTGTTAATTTCACATATTTCAGATATTGATGGTGTAAGCCCTGTTATTCTTTTGAAATTATGTAATCGAAAATTTGATTATGAATTAAAAGAAATATATGAACTTGAAAAATATTTAAATGAATTATTACAAACTAATCTAGATTTATATGAAAATATCTATATTGTTGATTTAACTGTACCAAGTACTTTTTATGACAAAATAAATAATAGTAAATATAAAGAAAAATTTAAAATATTTGATCATCATACAACACATTTATTTGCTAATAAATATAGTAATGTTGTTATTGATCCAACTGAATGTGGAACAACACTATTTTATAAATATTTAAAAGAAAAATATAAATTAAATAAAAAAATAATTAAACAATATGTAGAACATGTAAAAAATCTAGATATCTGGTTATGGCAAGAAAAAAATGATTTAATTGCAAAATCTTTAGGTGATTTATTTACTATATATGGAAAAGATAAATATATAGAAGAAATGTACCTAAGGTTAAAAAAACAAAAAGTATTTAAATTAAATAAAGATGAAATAAAAATATTAAAATTAGAACAAGATAGAATAGATAGATATATTGATAAAAAAAATAAAGATATGTTTGTTATTGATTATAAAAATTATAAAGCAGGTTTAGTTTTTGGAGAAAAATATAGAAGTGAAGTAGGTAATGCTTTAGCAAATATGCATCCAGAATTAGATTTTATCATTATAGTTAATTTATCTGGTGGAATAAGTTTAAGAACAAATAAAGATGTTGATTTATCAAAAATAGCTCAAGAATTAGGTGGTGGAGGTCATAAAAAAGCAAGTGGTATTCCATTACCAAAAGAAGAAAAAATAAAATTAATAAAAAATATATTTAAAGGATGTGAAATAGATGAAAATTGATAAAATAGTAGTTGGTCCATTACAAGAAAATTGTTATATTTTAACTAAAAACAATAAAGTAATTATTATAGATCCTGGAGATGAATATTCAAAAATAAAAGAAAAAATAAATGGAGAAGTTATAGCTATTTTAATAACACACAGTCATTTTGATCATGTAGGTGCTTTAGAAGAATTGCATAAAGAATATTTTTCACCTATTTATCAAAATGAAAATTTAAAAGAACAAGATTATGAAATAGAAGATTTTAAATTTAAAGTAATAAAAACTTATGGACATACTAATGACTCAGTTACATATTATTTTTATGAAGAAAATATAATGTTTACAGGTGATTTTATATTTAAAGAATCAGTTGGAAGAACTGATTTACCAACTGGTAATATAAATGAAATGAATATGAGTATTCAAAAAATAAGTGAATATTCGGATGATATTTTAATATATCCAGGTCATGGTGATAGCACAACATTAGGATATGAAAAGAAAAATAATTATTATTTCAATTAAAAGCTAAATTAATTTTTAGCTTTTATTGTTTGATTTTCAATAATATGATAAAATGAATTTACGGTGATATTATGAAACAAAAAAATATAAGAAACTTTTCTATTATAGCACATATTGATCATGGTAAAAGTACATTAGCTGATCGCATCTTGGATATAACAGGAGCTATAACTGAAAGGGAAAGACAAGAACAATTGTTAGATAATATGGATATTGAAAGAGAACGTGGTATTACAATAAAATTAAATGCTGTTCAATTAAAATATAATTATAAAAATGAGGATTATATATTACATTTAATAGATACACCAGGTCATGTTGATTTCTCATATGAGGTTTCTAGAAGTTTAGCTGCTTGTGAAGGAGCTATATTAGTAGTAGATGCAGCCCAAGGAATAGAAGCCCAAACCCTTGCTAATTTATATTTAGCTTTAGAAAACAATTTAGAAATAATACCTGTTATAAATAAAATTGATTTACCTAATGCTAATATTGAAAAGGTAAAAAAAGAATTAGTTGATACATTTGGTTTCTCGGAAGATGAAATTCTTTTAACAAGTGCTAAAACAGGTACTGGTATAAAAGAATTAGTAGAAGCTGTAATAGATAGAATTCCTTCACCTAAAGGTAAAAATGAAGAAAAATTTAAAGCTTTAATATTTGATAGTTATTTTGATGCATATCGTGGAATAGTTGCTTTAATCAGAGTATTTAATGGTAGTATAAAAGTAGGAGATAAAATAAAAATGCTTGCTACTAATGCTACTTATGAAGTTGTAGAACTAGGTATTCACAATCCAAAGGAAGTTAAAAAGGAAAAATTAGAAGCAGGGGAAGTTGGATTTTTATGTGCTAGTATAAAAAGTATTGAAGATGTAAAAGTTGGCGATACTATAGTAAATAATAATAATCCTGATTTAACACCGCTACTTGGATATAAACCAATGAAACCAATGGTTTTTTGTGGCTTGTATCCTGTTGAATCATCAAAATTTCCAGATATGAGAGAAGCATTAGAAAAATTAAAATTAAACGATGCATCACTAGAATTTTCACCTGAAACTTCTCAAGCATTAGGTTTTGGTTTTAGATGTGGTTTTTTAGGTCTTCTTCATATGGAGATAATTGAAGAAAGAATAGAAAGAGAATTTAATATTGATATAATAGCTACATCACCATCTGTTATATATGACGTTGAACTTACTGATAATACTCATATTCAAGTAGATAGTCCATCTAAGATGCCTGATAAAGTTAAAATAAAAGACATAAAAGAACCATATATAAAAACAAATATATTTGTACCAAGTGAATATATAGGTTCAATTATGGAATTATGCCAGGAAAAAAGAGGAATTTATATTTCCATAGAATATTTAGATAAAACAAGAGTAAATATTCATTACGAAATCCCACTTTCAGAAATTGTATATGATTTTTTTGATAAATTAAAATCTTATACAAAAGGTTATGCATCATTTGATTATGAATTAATAGGTTATAAAAGTAGTGATTTAGTAAAAATGGATATATTGTTAAATGGTGATGTTGTTGATGCATTAAGTGTCATAACTCATAAAGATTTTGCATATAAAAAAGGTAGAACCATGGTTGAAAATTTAAAAAAAATTATTCCTCGCCAACAATTTGAAGTACCAATTCAAGCTTGTATTGGTAGTAAAGTTATAGCTAGAGAAAACATCAAAGCTGTTAGAAAAAATGTTTTAGCAAAATGTTATGGTGGTGATGTTTCAAGAAAAAGAAAACTTTTAGAAAAACAAAAAGAAGGAAAAAAACGTATGAAAATGATAGGAAGTGTTGAGATACCACAAGAAGCCTTCTTGTCAATATTAAAAATGGATGAAAATTAAATAAATAAAAAAAACTATTGCTTTAATAAATTTTTTTTGGTATTATATATTCCATCGAAAGGAGAAGTTATGAGAAAAAATTATATTAATAATTTAGTAATTTATGATAGAATTCTTAATGAAGCAAATTATATCATTGATACTAAAAGTACAATAAGAGCAACTGCTAAAATGTCAGGAGTTAGTAAAACTACAGCACATTTAGATTTAAGTAAAAGATTAAAAGAAATAGATCCATCTTTATATGGTAAAGTTAGAGATGTATTAGATGTTAATACAACTGAACGCAGCATTAGAGGTGGAAATGCTACTAAACAAAAATATTTAAAAAAATAACATAAATAATTGCATTTATGTTATTTTTTTGATATTATATAACACGTTTGAGGGGGATATTATGAATATAGAACAAACTAAATTATTAAATAAAAAAATAAAGGAATTAGAAAGATTAGAAAATACAATAGAAAGAAAATTAAACATTTTAAAATCAGTACAATTACTTTTAGTTGACAATAAAAAATATATAAAAGAAATAGCTGATGAGATAGGTCTAAGTACTTATTCTATTCAAAGATATTTAAAAAATGATGTTATAAGTAAAGAATTAGGAAAGGAAATACAAGATGAAATAGATAAAAGATTACTTGTATTAAGACATAATGGCAATATTAAAGGTGCAAAAGCTTATGTAAAAAGAAATATCGCTACTAAAGAATATAATGGAAAGTTTAATGGTTCAATACCGAGAGAATAGGGATTAATATGGATGAAATAATTGATAGAATGTATAAAATTGAAAATACTATATATAATTTATATGAAAAATTAATAAATCCAAACAATAGTAGTGATTATATAAAAAATAAAGAGTTATTAAAAGATGCAATAAAAGTTGAAAAAAGAATATTTAATGAATTAAATGATAAATTTTTAATTAAAAGATTGATAAATTTTTTCAATTGTAAACTTGATGATACATTTCTTGATGATTGTTATACATTTGAAATTCCTCTAGTTCTTAAAAAAGAAGATTTAATAGACATTAGAATTTTAAATGAACTTGATATGAAAAACGATGAGATAGGGTTAGATATTTTAACTTTAAATGAATATAAAAAACTTGATAATTATATATATATACCTGGTATTGGTACTATTAATTTAACTGATTATGGAATAGATCAAGAATTTATCGATAAAAATGATTTTGGACAAATTAAAATTTTTAATAAAACTTATAATATTAATTTTAAAGCACTCGGTCTTAAAGAAGATGAAAATGATTATAAAGTATTAAAAGAAGGTATAATGTTAGATGGAAATCTATTATATTTTCCAGATGATATAAAACCTGATATTATAATGAAATATTACAACAAAGGTCGTTCAGAAATAATTTTAAAATTTTTAAATAAATTAAAAAAAATAAATTATAAATATGTATATAAATTAATGTTTAACAATGATTACTTAGAAAATATTATGTTAGAAAATGATTTTAATATACAAAAATCTCTAGATATTATTAAGATAACAACTAAAGAAAATGATTATTTTTATAATTATATATTAAAGATATATACGGAAATGGGTAAAAATATTATAGAAATATTGTGCATGGTAGAAAAACCAAAATATGATATTTATACATCATATTTAAAAACAATATTAGAATATAAATCAGAAGAAGAAATTGAAGAAATATATAATTATTTTAATAATGAAGTAGAAATATTAAATGATAAAGGATATAAATATGTAAAACAAATATTTGATGAATTAAAAAAACAAAAAAGAAAACAATTACATTAAATATTGTAATCGTTTAAACCATATTTTTCATTCATTGTATCAAAAAATAAATGAGTTTTAATTGGATGATATGTTAAGTACCCAAAAATAATGAAACAAATAATTATTAATATAGAAGAAATAATATTTTGATATTTTATTTCCTTTTTATTAAATAAAGAAAAACCAATATATTTTACTATAGCAATGGTGATAAATAAAACAATAAAATTTAAAAGCATGCTTTCACCAAATCGATAGTAAAAAGGCAAATAAATGATAAGATAAATAATAACACTTAAAAAAGACTCACTAAAACAAGATAAAAGATAATTATTTACTTTAACATTTGATTTGATAATCAACAAATATTCAATAACATTAAATAAAATGATAGTAGTAAAAAGCATTTTCATATGTTCCCAAATACTTTCATTTACTGGAAAAAAGATAGAAAATAAAGCATTAGGAAATAAATCATATAAAAAATGAGTTAAAAAGCATAATAAGAATGTCCCAATAATACTTATAATTTTAATTTTTTTTAAGTTCATAGTTTATTCCTTTCATATAAAATGTTTTATACTAATATAATATCCAAAAAATGTAAAAATATGTCAAAACAAATAATATAAAAATTTAAATAAAAAAAGGAAATTTAAATTTTTTGTCGTATATTATTATTAGGGAGTGTTTTTATGAATGGAATTAATAAAATACCTAAAGAAAAAATAAATGAAATAAAAAACAGTGTTGATATTGTAGATGTTATATCATCATATATTCCACTTACAACCTCTGGTAAAAATTACTTTGGTGTTTGTCCATTTCATGATGATACAAATCCAAGTATGAGCGTTTCAAGAGAAAAACAAATATATACATGTTTTTCGTGTGGAGCTAGCGGTACTGTTTTTAATTTTATAATGGATTATGAAAATGTAAATTTCATTCAAGCTTTAAAAATGTGCGCTGATATAGGTGGTATTGATTTAAATATTAATTCTATAAAGATAAAAGATGATACTAAGTATAAAGAATTATATGATATGTATGAAATAGCATGTAAATTATATCAAAATAATATAAATACACAATATGGTTCTTTAGCTAAAAAATATTTATTAGATAGAAAAATAGATCAAAAAATAATTAAAGATTTTAAAATTGGACTAGCTTTAAATAATTATGATTTATTAGCTAAATTGCTTATTAAAAAAGGGTATAATGAGCCGTTTTTAACAGATAGTGGTTTAGTTGTCAAAAAAAATTTAGATTATTATGATAGTTTCTTTGATCGAATAATTTTCCCAATAGAAGATGTAAATGGAAAAATTGTTGGATTTAGTGGGAGGATATATAAAGATGACCCTAATAAAAAAGAAGCTAAATATAAAAACACAAAAGAAACAAAAATATTTAAAAAAGGACAAGTATTATATAATTATAGAATAGCTAAAGAAGAAGCACGAAAAGAAGGATATGTCATAATAATGGAAGGATTTATGGACCTTTTTAGAGCATATCAAATAGGTGTTAAAAATGTTGTAATAAGTATGGGTACAGCTGTAACTAAAGAACAAGCAAGTTTACTTAAAAGAATGGCTAAAGATATCATATTATGTTTTGATGGCGATTCAGCTGGTGAAAAAGCAAGTTATGCATGTGCTAATGAGTTATTAGAACTTGGTATAACACCTAAAATAGTTAGATTAGAAGAAAACTTAGATCCTGATGAATATATATTAAAATATGGAAAAGAAAAATTTTTAGAAAAAATAAAAAATCCATTAAATATTATGGAATTTAAATTAAATTATTTAAAAAACAATAAAAATTTAGATAGTGAAATTGATATGTCTAAATATATAAATGAAGTATTAGATGAAGTTAAAAAAATAGATGATGATATTTTATTAGAACTTACATTAAGAAAATTAAGCAATGAAACAAAATTAGATATAGATTTTTTAAAAAGTAAATTAAATAAGAAAGAAAAAAATAAAAATGAACAAAAAACAAAAGTAGAAAAGAAAAATAATAATATGTATATAAAAGCAGAACAAAACTTACTATATTATATGTTAATTAGTACTGAAGTAATAAAAATGTATCAAAAGAAAGTAGCATATATGCCAACAGATAATTACCGTAAATTAGCACGAGAAATTAATTATTTTTATAAAGAAAATGGTTATATTAATGTATCTGATTTAATGATAGTTTTAAATGATAATATAGAACTTTTAAATACAATAAAAGAAATAAATATGCTTAATTTAAAAGAAAATTATACTGTTGAAGAAATAGAGGACTATATCAAAATAATAAAACAGTTTAATATAGAAGATGAAAGTAAAAGATTAAAAGAATTAATGATAATGGAAATAGATCCAGTTAAAAAAGCAGAAATTGCACAAAAAATATTAGAAATAAAAAAACTAGAAAATGAGATTGGGGAAGATGAATAAAATGATAAATGAAATTAAAACTTTTGAAGAAAGAAAAAAAGAACTATTAAATTTAGGAAAAGAAAAAGGATCAATAACTTATGAAGAATTGGCAGCTAATTTAAAAGGCTTAGAACTTACAAGTGAAGAATTAGATGAACTTTATAATATGTTTAATGAAAATGATATTAAAATTGTGGCTTTAGAAGAAGACGATAATGATGAAAGTGGAGAACAATTAATATTAGATGATTCAACTTTAACAAAGGATTTAACTATAAATGATCCAGTTCGTATGTATTTAAAAGAAATTGGGCAAATAAAACTTTTAACAATGGAAGAGGAATTAGAATTAGCAGACAGAATATTAAATGGTGATGAACAAGCAAAAGCAACTCTTGCAGAAGCAAATTTGCGTCTAGTTGTTAGTATAGCAAAAAGATATGTAGGAAGAGGAATGTTATTTTTGGATTTAATTCAAGAAGGTAATATAGGGTTAATGAAAGCAGTTGAAAAATTTGATGTGACAAAAGGTTACAAATTTTCAACATATGCTACTTGGTGGATAAGACAAGCCATAACAAGAGCAATAGCAGATCAAGCAAGAACAATTCGTGTACCTGTTCATATGGTTGAAACAATTAATAAATTAGCACGCATTCAAAGACAATTAACACTAGAATTAAATCGTGAACCAAGTGAAGAAGAGTTAGCAGAAAAAATGAATATTTCAGTAGATAAAATAAGAGATATATATAAAATAAGTCAAGAACCTGTTAGTTTAGAAACACCAATCGGTGAAGAAGATGATTCGCATTTAGGTGACTTCGTTCCAGATGAAACTAATATGAGTCCTGAAGAATATGCTACTAATGAATTATTAAAAGATGAAATATCAGAAGTATTACTTACTTTAACAGAAAGAGAAGAAAAAGTAATAAGACTTAGATTTGGTCTTGAAGATGGTAAATCTAGAACATTGGAAGAAGTTGGACAAATGTTTGGAGTTACAAGGGAAAGAATTAGACAAATAGAAGCAAAAGCATTAAGAAAATTAAGACATCCATCACGTTCAAGAAAATTGAAAGATTATATGGAAAATTAATGAAATTACCTAAACGTTTAGAAACAATAGCTAATTTAGTTGATAATAATGTAAATGTCATTGATATAGGATGTGATCATGGGCTTTTAGATATATATTTAACTTTAAATAAAAATAACTATTGTATAGCAACTGATATAAATAAAAATGCCTTAAATTCAGCAATTAAAAATATTGAAAAATATAAATTAAAAGATAAAATTCAAACTAGATTAAGTGATGGTTTTGATGATATTGATATCAAAAATAATACTACAGCTATTATATCTGGTATGGGTACAAATACTATTATTTCAATATTAAAAAAAGCTGATTTATCTAAAATAAGCAATTTAATAATTCAATCTAATAATAATTTAGATGAACTTAGAAAAAAAATAATTAAATTAGGTTTTTATATTGAAAATGAAGTTGTAATTAAAGAAAAAAAAATATTTTACGTTGTAATAAAATTTAAAAAAGGATATAAGAAATATAATCAATTTGATTATTACTATGGACCTATTTTAAAAAATAAAAATTATTTAGATTATACTAATTATTTATTATTATTAAATCAAAAAATATATAATAATATTCCTAAAAAATATGTTTTAAAAAAAATTAAAATAAAGCAAAAAATAAAAAAATTAAATAAAATAAAAAGAACATAGAGTTCTTATAAAAAGAAAGTCGGACCATCATTTTGGATGGTTTTTGTTTGATTTATTTCTTCTTTATTTTCACTATTGGTTATGTTATTTTTAGAATTAGTTTTATTAGGAGTATCAACTCTCTTAAATTCATTCATTACTTTAAACATTGTTTTAGCATTTTTAAAAATAGGAGAAGCTTGTTTTACTAATGGAATTGCTTGATTTACAACACCTAAAGTTTTTTGTGTACCAGACAATATAGAACTAAAATTTAACCCTCTTAAACCAGTTAATAATCGACTAAATAATCCTGGTCTTGCTGCAGTAGTTAAATATGGATACATACTATAGTAAGGATTGTAAAAATTCATAAATATACTCCTTTCTAAATTATTATATGTTTTTAAAAAAAAATGTTTTATATTTACATAAAATATGTTATAATTTTTATAGTAAAAAAATAATAAGGGAGATAGGGTGGTGTTTTACATATGCTTAATTTTTTGATAAAATTATTTCTTTTTATGTGTAAAATTTCCTTATACATTGTAAGAGTAGCAATACTTATAATAAAATATTCTACTATTGGTTTAATTTATTTATCAATATTTATAAAAGATATAGTTCTATATTTTATAAAAGGATTAGTTATACTATCTATATTTATTTATAAAAAAATAAAAATTATATTGAAATATCTTATTATCGGTTTAAATTGTTTATTATATGTCAATTTTAAAATATTTAAGTATTTATTAAGACATTTTGTTAAATTCTTTATTATTGGATGTCATTTAGTTTATAAATTATTAATTTATTCATTTAAAGGTTTAATCTTACCGTTTAAATTTATAAAAACATCATGGAATAAAAATGAAAGAAAAAGAAAAGAAAAAATAAAAAAAGAACAAGAAAAATTAAATAAAAAAATTCCATTTAAAGTTAAATTTGAGGGAAATTATTTATGGCAAATTTATTATTCTGAAAATACAGAAATAAATTAGAAAAAAAACATCAATCGATAAGAAAAAATATAAAAGAAAAAAAATCTTTAAGAAGTAGAAAAGAAGAAGAAAAAGAAGAGAAACAAAAAGCAAAAATATTAAAACAAGAACAAAGAAAATTACAAAAACAAAATAAAAAAGAAGAAAAATTATTGCTTGCACAAAAGAAAAAAGAAGAAAAGAAAAGAAAAAAAGAAGAAAAAAAAGAACAAAAAAAATTAAGAAAAAAAAGAACTGAAACATATATAAATGAAGATGTTAAATTAGAAAAAAGTAATGCATTTTTAAAATTCATTAGTTCTATTAAAAATGGTGTAAAAAATACAAAAGACACAATTGTAGATAAAATTGTTAATAATACATTTTCAAAACATATTAGAAATAAACGTGATATGAAAAGACAAGCCCTTCTTATTAATTTTGAAGGAGCTGATGCTGAGAAAAGTGAAAAGAAAATTTTATATCAATATGTAGCTAAAAATAAAGATGGAAAAGTTGTTAAAGATTATTTCGAAGCTTTTTCCAAAGTTGAGGTTCATTCATTTTTACTTAGTGAAGGATATGAAGTTTATAGTATAAAAACAAATAAATGGATTCAATTTTTACATGGTTCTGTTTCAGTAAATAAAACGAAATTAAGAAATAAAGATTTAATTTTCTTACTTACGCAATTATCTACTTATGTAAAATCTGGTATACCATTAGTTGAAGCATTAAGAATTTTATCAAGACAATATAAGAAAAAATCATATCAAAAAATATTTAGATCTGTCGTATATGAATTGACAATGGGTGAAAGTTTTAGTGAGGCTATGACTAAACAAAATGTTGCCTTTCCTAGACTTTTAATAAATATGGTTAAAACGGCAGAAATGACAGGAGAATTACCTGAGGTTTTAGATGATATGGCTGAATATTATACAGAGGTAGAAGCAACAAGAAAACAAATGATTACTGCTATGATGTATCCATCTATGGTATTTGTTTTTGCTATTGGTGTAATGATATTTATCATGATGTATGTTGTTCCACAATTCATAGAAGTATATAATACTATGGAAGGAGTAGATATACCAGCCATAACATTAGCTATATTAAATTTGAGTATTTTCTTAAAACGTTATTTTATTTTACTAGTAATAGGTGTAATATTGTTTATTTCATTAATGATATTCATGTATAAGAAAGTAAAAACTTTTAGAACAATGTGTCAATGGGTAGTTATGCATTTACCTGTTTTTGGAAATACAGTTATATATAATGAAGTTACAATGTTTACTAAAACATTCTCATCATTACTTTCACATAATGTTCCAATTACTGAAAGTATGGAAGTATTGAATAAAATAACAGGAAATGAAATTTATAAAATGCTAATTCTGGATACTATTAGTAATTTAGC
The DNA here is from genome assembly GCA_947631525.1 of uncultured Bacilli bacterium. Lineage (GTDB taxonomy): Bacteria > Bacillota_I > Bacilli_A > RF39 > UBA660 > OMSK01. The sequence goes on from CANRLQ010000004.1 coordinate 20,925, forward strand.
AAGAGGTGGAAAAATATCTGATGCATTTAAGGGTAACTGGGCATTTCCTATTACAGCTTATGAAATGATTGTAACAGGAGAAACAACTGGAGAGTTGGCTGAAATGATGAAAAAAGTATCAGATTATTATCAAGAATTACATAAAAACTCAGTTACAAGAATAAAAACATTTATTGAACCAGTATTGACTATCTTTTTAGCATTTGGTGTTGGAATTATTATCTTATCTATTATTATTCCAATGTTTAATATATACTCAGCGGTTCAAGAGATGGGATAGGAGAGAAGTATGGAATATTATTATATGTTTGTTGTATTTATATTTGGCATTGTTTTAGGCTCTTTCTATAATGTTGTTGGATATAGATTACCAAGAGGGCAATCATTACTCTTTCCATCTTCTCACTGTACAAATTGTAATCACAAATTGGGAATTACAGAGTTAATACCTGTATTTTCTTTTCTTTTACAAAAAGGTAGATGTAAAAAATGCAAAAATAAAATATCCTGGTTTTATCCGATATTTGAATTTACAACTGGTATTTTATTTTTAATTTCGTATTTAATATTTGGATTTAATATTCAATTTTTTATAGCCATTACTTTTATTTCTACTTTACTTATAATAATTATAAGTGATTATCAAACAATGATTATTCCAGATGAATTAATTATATTTTCATCAGTTTTATTAATAATAGAATTGTATATTAAAAATGGTTTACATGGTGTAATTTTCAATATTTTGACTGGAATTATAATGTTCATTATAATGTATCTTCTAAAAAAATTAGGTGATTTCTTATTTAAAAAAGAATCTATGGGTGGTGGAGATATAAAATTAATGTTTATATTCGGGTTAATCTTTGATTTACCTGTAGCCTGTATCTCAATATGTTTAGCAGCTTTTATAGCATTACCAACAATTGTCCTTTTATTACCAAAATTAAAAGATAAGGAAATACCATTTGGTCCATTTTTAGCAATTTCTGCAATTATACTATTATTATTTAAAGTTGATACTGGTTTAATTGTTGATTTATTAACTATTTAAAAATAGAAAGTTTAAGAACTTTCTATTTTTTCATATACACTTTTTAAAGCTTGCTCATATTTGCTAGTTGTCTTAGGAATATAATATTTTTTATTTACTAAATTATCTGGTAAATATTGCTGTTTAACATAACTATTTGGATAATCATGAGGATACTTATAATCAAATGAATTAGTTTTGATATGATTAGGAACAGGACCAGTATTTCCTTTTCTGATATCATTTAATGCATTGTCCAAAGCAACATGACCACTATTTGATTTAGGAGATAAAGCCATTTCAATCACCATATCACCAAGAGGTATCCTAGCTTCAGGCAATCCTAACCTTTCACAAGCATTAATACAAGCATCTACTTTAGGACCAATTGATGGATTGGCAAGACCAATATCTTCATAAGCAATAACAGTCATTCTTCGATATATTATATCTAAATCTTCAGCATCAATTAATCTTGCTAAATAATGTAAAGAAGCATTAACATCACTTCCACGAATAGATTTTTGAAAAGCACTTATTGTATCATAATGACCATCTTCATTATTATCATAAAAAGATACTGGTTTGCTATTTATATTTTTGATAATATCAATATTTATTTTTCCATCTTTAGTAGAATAATAAGCAACTTCTAATAAATTATATGCATATCTTAAATCACCATTTGCTAATTTAGCAATATATTTTTTACTATCTTCATCAATTTTTAGATTTTTATAAATTTTTTTCTTTATAACTTTTTCAATAGCAACAATAATATCATTTTCATTTAAAGGTTTTAATTCAAATATTTGACATCTACTTCTAATAGCTGGATTAATTTTATGATAAGGATTGGCTGTAGTCATACCAATAAGAGTAATTAAGCCATTTTCTAAATATGGTAATAATAAATCTTGTTTATCTTTATTTAATCTATGTATTTCATCCATAATTACAATTAAACCATTATACATTTTAGCTTCTTCCACAACAATATCAAAATCTTTTTTATTATTTATAACGGCATTTAACATTCGATATTTTAAATTCAATTGTTTTACAATAGCTATGGCAATTGTTGTTTTACCAATACCTGGTTTTCCATATAAAATCATTGAAAATAATTTATTGTTCTCAATTAAATTTCTAAGAATTTTATTTTCTCCTAATAAATGTTTTTGTCCAATAACATCATCAATATTGTTAGGTCTCATTGTAATTGCTAGAGGTTCATTCATATATATCACCATATATATTTTATCAAATTTAACATATTTTTTATATATTTTTAACAAAATATGTCAAAATATGTACAAAATAACATAAAAATAAGCCAAATATTTAATAATTTGTTATAATAATATTAGAGATGATATTATGAATGATTACTATATAAAACAATATCTTGATTATTTAATAATTGACAAAAAATTTAGTTCAAATACAGTTAATTCATATAAAAATGATTTATATCAATTTTATAATTATATGAAAAAAGATATGCTAAAAATAAAAAAGGAAGATATTAAAATTTTTCTAAAAGAGCTACAAAAGGAATGCAATGAAAAAACAGTAGCACATTATTTAACTGTATTAAGAGGTTTTTATAAATTTTTAAAAATAGAATCAGTATTAAATAATTCACCAACTGATTATATAGATTTGCCTAAACTTACAAAAACATTACCAAAGGTATTATCTCAACAAGAAATTAATAAATTATTAGATATTTCTTTAAATAATAAATATGATTATCGTAATAAAGCAATGTTGGAATTAATGTATGCTACTGGTATTAGAATAAGTGAACTTATAAATATTAAAATACATGAATTAAATATAAATAATTGTTCATTGCGTGTTATTGGTAAAGGAAATAAAGAAAGATTTATCCCTGTTGGTAGTATAGCTATTAAATATTTAGAAATATATATAAATAATTATAGAAATAAATTTATAAAAAAAGAATTATCTGATTACTTATTTTTAAATAGTAGGGGAGATAAAATGACAAGACAAGCTTTCTTCAAAATAGTTAAAGAGATAGCCAAAAAACAAAATATTCAAACAGATTTTTCACCTCATACTTTGAGACATAGTTTTGCAACCCATATGTTAGAAAATGGTGCTGATTTAAAAATAATACAAGAATTATTAGGACATTCTGATTTATCTACTACACAAATATATACTAATATTTCAAATAGTTTTAAAGAAGAAAATTATAAAAATTCACATCCACATAGTTAGGAGGTATATATGTATAATTTAACTGAAAATGAATTAGTTGACTTTTTAATAAATTTAGATTCAAATGATTTACTTTATATATTAGATGAAAAGTTAATAAATAAAATCTTATCATTTAATGTTACTAATTTATTCAAATTTATTAATGAAATAGATGACAAAATTTTATTTAAATTAATAAAATTCAAAAATATTATATTAAGTTTAGATGATACAACATTTAATAATTTATTTCTACGTTCTAATCACAATGTAAAAGCTAAATTTATAGAAGATGATGAATTATTATTTAGGTTATTAAAACTGCCTAAAAATCGTAATAAAAAAACATTTATAAATTTTATAGATGAATATTTACAATTAGAAGTAATAAAAAATGTTAAACTTTTTACAAAATTAGATAATAAACAGTTAAATGATATTATTTATTCAATGCCTGTTGATATATTAGAAGATTTCTCTAATAATTTAAATAATTATTTAAGAAATAATAATATTGAGAAGATAGAAAATAATTTAATAAATGAAATAAATAATTTTTACAAAAGTAAAGATAATATACCAATATTAAAAGAAAAAATAATGAAACAATATAAAATTCATGATGAAGAATGTATAAATCAATTTTTAAATCAATGTTTTATAGGTAATAAAAATATTTTTAATTTATTTTTTATAGAAACTTATGAGCAATTATATATATATAATAAATTTAATATAATTGTTAATAAAGACATCTTTTCAGATGAAAATATGGAAATTTATAATATATCGATTGAATATCTAAAAAAATTAAATCCTAAACATATTAATAGAATTATAAAAGAATTAACAGCTAAAGAAGATGGTTATATTGATAACGATAAAATGTTTATTGCTGCTGTAAAATTATATGGATTATTTGGATTAGACAATGCTGTTAAAATTATACAAGATAAATTTACATATACAACTTCTGCTAGTTTAAAAGAAGCTTTAGAACTAAGATATACATTAGTTAGAAGACAATATAGAGTTGAACATCAAAATGAATTTTTTAGTTATCAAATGTTAAATGATATTAAAGATGCTCTTGATAATAACAATAATAAAGATGCTTTTAAAAGATTTTCTTCTGATGTTAGTGATACTT
>CANRLQ010000005.1 GCA_947631525.1 uncultured Bacilli bacterium
CTACTATTTCATTTTGTATGTCATCAAATAGATGAAGATAAGTATCTTGCATAACTTTAATGGTGTGACCTAATCTCGCACTTGTCATTGTAAAAAATTTTGTTGTATCATTTTGTTTTCGTTTTAAATACTTGTTTATAAGAAATGAAACGTGACTATGTCTAAATTTATCTATTCTAATTCTTTTTACATCTACTAATTTGCAATTCTTATTTTTCCTAGTTTGAATAGTAGTGTCAGCTAATGGGTATATATTTCCAAATACAAACCAATCTTCTGAAAAACCATATAACTTTTGACTTCTTTCTTTCAATAACTTTAAGTTGCTAATTAATTGTTTATTTTTTACTGGTAGTGTCCTATAACTACTTCTAGTCTTTGGTGGTAGAATCACATATTTCTTACCTTTAATTTTGATATTAAGGTTTTATTTACTTTTACAAATACAATATCTTTCCAAGTTAATGCTTGTAAATAATACTTTTGATATTGTTATAAGTAAAAATTTAATTCGTGTAAAATATAACCACCATTTTTATTATATTGATGTAATCGAAGAAAATGGTGAATTTTACTTGCAATTTACACCATATAAAGATAGTTATTATACTACAATAATAAATGACGAATCATTCGAGAGAGGTTTATTCGCTATTACTGAAGCTAGAAATTAGAAAAGAACACAAAATGGAAATAAAAGAAAATAACGAAACTAACTATGATAAATTGTTTAATGAAATGAATAATATTGTAGAAAAAAATAACGGATTTATTTAATTAATGCTTTTGTTTTATAACAAACAACATAATTTTGAAAAAATGACTTTTGAACAACTTTTTAATACTATTTTGTCATCATTAGAAATAGTCGATAACAAAAGCAAAATTAAACAAAAAATCATATATGATTTAGAGCATAAATACTTTTATAAAATAAGCAATTATGACAAATCTATAAAAATTGAAAGTGTTTTGTGACAACTTATGCGAGATAACCATCTCGTTTTATAGTATTCAAAAACAAGCCATAGTTGACTTGTAATTTGTATTTAATTTAATATAATTTATAATCTAAATTATAATTCTGTTTTTTCAATATAGTTTGAATTATCGAAAGCTATAATTTGCATAGTAATATATGGGAAGAATATATTACATATCGCAAAACCTGTGCTTTTTCCAAATGCTTTAGCTATTTTATAAAGCCACAACATAAAGACAATTACATTTATAGGGGTTATTAACATAAAGATAAATAACCAATCTTTTTTAAAAGCAATTTTTGACATACAATAGTAGTCATAGAACGGAATCAAAGAATACCAACCTTTTTTACCAGCTTTTACAAATATTTTCCATAAAACAATAAATAAAATTATAGGTATCAATATACTTATAATGACAAGTATATGTATAATATTTTCTATATTATCACTTGTACAATCAAATCCTAAATCTTTAACCATTGTATCAATTTCTTGCTTTTCTTCAGAAATACCCGTTGCTGAAAATATCACATTATTTCTTTTTACAACAACAAAATAATCACTATTGATTTTAAGTGAATAATAATTATAGTCAAATAAATCGATTGATTTTTGATAATAGTCATTATTTGCATAAGACTTAAATTGTCTTTTTAATGAAGAAAAAATAGAATCAGCATATTTTTTATTAGTAATTATATAATGAGAGCCTAAATTGTCACCTTTAGTGGCCATATAATATTGCTTCACATTTTTATTAACAGTATTATTGTCAATATTGGTAAATTTATAATTTTTTTCATTAGCATAATCATGAAAATCTTTTAAAGTTGCATAATCAGTATTAATATATTTAGAATAATATATACCAATTAAACTAACGGAAACTATAATTATAATAAATTCAATTAAAAAAATAATCATTAATCTTTTGGAATAATAATCATTATTTTTATTCCTTTGCATACCACAGTTCTCACAAATTGAATCATTTTCGCCAATTGGTGAGCCACATTTACTACACTTCATTTTGTACATCCTTTCTCCTTTTTATTATATCATAAAAAAAGACTATCTCTAGACTTTAAAACATATTTGTCATATAAATATAGTATAATTGTATTAGTGACAGTGTGTTAAATTTCATTTTGGTGGAAAACGAGTTAAATGAAATTATTAAAAAGTTATTTGACAATTTTGTTGTTATAAAAAAATGATATATCACATTTATATCACATTTTTTCTAATTTTATTTTAAATTATTTTAAATATTTTTATACAAAAAATACCGAAATTAAAGGTTTTTTTAAGGTTTGAGTTTTTATAAAACTATAAAATTAAACTCTTATTCTCCACCATTATTATACTAAACTCGGAAAATTTCCTGGTACTAAGCAAAACGACTTGTCAAAAAGTCGTTTTTATGATACATTGAATATGTCAATGAAACTTACATAAAATAAAAAAAGATACATTTGATTACTGGAATCAAATGTTTTTATTATCTAAATAGTAAGGTAATTACTATGAATAATAATAGTAGTGTTATAATAATTATATAATTACTGACTCTGAAAATTGTTATTTAGGAAATAAAGAATTTAGAAAGTGTTATAGTTTATGATTAAAATAGATAACAAAAGTTGTAGATAATCTTAAACTTGTAACAATATAAGTAATTTGGACTTGCGAGTAAAATAAAAACTATTTTCAAAATTAAATTGAAAGTAGTTTTATTTTGGAATTTATAAATGTATTTATATTTATTATTTATTTGTTATGCGATATAAATTAAATGATGGTCGATTAAACAATCTAAAGCTAACAGTTGATGTACCTATACCACTTGAAATATATAAATCAGTATTCTTAATCTTATAATATTCATCATAATATTTTTTGCATCCAATAGGTAAACTTTGTTTTATTGCTCCAATAAAAGGCATTCTAACTTGTCCATTATGTGAATGTCCTGATAATACTAAATCAAAATCATCAGAATTTATATCATCAATAAAGTCAGGTTCATGCATTAATAAAATAGAATACATAGGTTTATTTTCTTGATTATCCTTTAAATATTCATTAACAGGTTTTAATTTTTCTGAAATTTGCTTTTTGCCATATAAGTTAGTACTTAAACCAGCTAATAAAATATAACGGTCTGGTTCTTTATATATTAATTCATATTTATCATTTAAATTAGTAAAACCACTGTTTTCAATTATTAAATCCCAATTTTTAAAATAATAATCATGATTACCGTTAGTAGCAAATTTTCCTATTTCGGCATCTATTTTAGATAAAATAGAACTTATTTTATCAATTTGTTCATTTGTTACTTTTGTATCTTGATCTATTAAATCACCAGTAAAAACAACAATATCAGGTTTTACCATATTAATTTTTTTAACTAAATTTTTTAAATCTTTATCAAAGGTAGTTCTACCATAATGTATATCTGATATATGGACTATTTTAAAACCATAATAATCATTATAAAAATTTTCATTAACAATTTTATATTCTTTTATTTTTAATCCACTAGTTCCAATATAACGACTATATAATAAGACACCAGTGATAATTATAATAATAAAAATGAAGAATAATATAATTTTTTTTATATTTCCTTTACCTTTCATATTATCACCATTTATATTTTAACATATATAAAAAAAAAAGACTATATGTCTTTAACTAAAAAATAACAAGAAAAATTGAAGAGATATTAAAATACCATTATGTAAGAAATGTAACCCTGATGAAACTAAAACATTATCACAATCAGTTAAGATATAAGCAAATATGAAACCAGGTGTGCAATATGGTATAAGATAAACTAGTTCAACAAGACTATTCATTCCACCTATAACATGAAGTCCTCCAAAAACTAAACCTGATACAAAAATAAATAAATACTTATTGGTAATAATGTTTCTAATGGATTGTCTAAATACCAATTCTTCTACTATAGGAGCATATATAACTGATGATATAAAAATATATATAGGACTTATATCAAATAATTTACGAATGGTTTCTTCATTTGATGGAAGACCACTATTTACGAAAATATTAATAAATAAATTACTCATCATCATTATACCTAGACCAATTAACCAAAATTTTAAATATTTACTAAAATATTTTTTATGATTTATTTTGATATCTTGAATATCTTTACTTAATGTTTTATTTAGTATAAGCATAATAAGTGACATTGAAAAGATTTCCCATATAATTGTATAAACAACTTTAATAATAGTTGGCATAATATTATAATCAACATTAAATAAATCAAAAATTATAGTCTGTGAGTTAGATAAAATAAAGTATATTAATATAACAATTAGGCCTATTGTAGCATTTTTTAAATAACTATAGAATTTTTTATTATCCATATAATAATCATCTCCTTAATAAATTATAACATTAATTTATAAAAATTATATAAAAAAGTGTATTAAAATTTATAATATTATGATATAATCATAGTAGTTTGAAAAAAAGAGTGGGTAATCCCACTCTTTAATATAGGAGGTATTTATGGATGTTGTGCAGAAAGTTACTGAATTATTAAAAAGTACAATTGAAGAAAATGATTATATTTTAGATGAAGTAGTGTATGAAAAAGAAAATAATTTAAATTTTTTAAGAATAATAATTGATAAAAATGGAATTATTGAAGTTGAAGATTGTGTTAAAGTTTCTAATTTGATTAATCCTATTTTAGATGAAAATGATATTATAGAAGATAGTTATATATTAGATGTTTGTTCAAAAGAGAAAGGTAGTGAAGAAAATGAATAATAAAGAATTTAAAAAAGCAGTTGAATTATTAAAAAAAGAAAAAGGTATTGATGAAGATACAATATATGATGCTATGGAATTAGCACTTACTTCAGCTTATAAAAAAAATTATCCTTCTTTAGCAAATGTAAGAATAGACATAAATAAAGATACAGGAGAAATAAAAGTATATTCTTTTAAAACTGTTGTTGATAAAAATGAAGAAGATAAATATAAAAAATTTTCAGATATAGATTTTTCAACAATTGATGAAAATGATGAAGATACAGAAGATGAACCAGTTCTTCCATTTGTATATGATGAGAAAATTCATTTAACTTTAGAAGAAGCCAGAAAGATTGTTCCTGATATAAAATTAGGTGAAACAATTGAAACAGAAGTAACACCTAAGGACTTTGGTAGAGTAGCTGCTGCAACAGCTAAGCAAGTTGTAATTCAAAAAATAAGAGAAGCAGAACGAAATGTTATTATTGAAGAATTTAGTGATAAACAAGATGAAATGGTAACAGGAATAGTTGCTATGGAAGATGAAAGAAATTACTATATTGATTTAGGAAGAACACAAGGAATATTACCTAAATCAGAAATAATTCCAGGTGAAACAATTAAAATGGGATCTTCTATTAAAGTTTATATATCTAAAGTAGATAATAATTCAAAAGGACCTCTAATTTTACTTTCAAGGACACATTACGGATTTGTAAAAAGACTATTTGAACTTGAAATACCAGAAATTAATGAAGGAATTATTTTGATATATAGCGTAGCAAGAGATGCTGGAAATAGAACAAAAATTGCTGTTTATTCTGAAGACCCTAATGTTGATCCAGTTGGATCTTGTATTGGTGAAAAAGGAACAAGAATTTCTAGAATTATTGAAGAATTGAATGGTGAAAAAATAGATATAATACCTTATGATAAAGATCCAATTGTCTTTATAGAAAATGCTTTAAGTCCTGCTAAAAATTTACATGTCTTTATAACTGATGAAAAGAAAAAAGAAGCATATGTAATTGTTGATGATGATAATTTATCATTAGCAATTGGTAAAAAAGGTCTTAATGTTAAATTAGCTGCTCGTTTAACTCATTATAAGATAGATGTTAAATCTTATGATCAAGCAAGAGAAGATGGAATAAATATATTAGGTGATTAATATGAAAGTAAAAAAAATACCTATGAGGACATGTGTCATAACAAGAGAAAAGTGTCCTAAACAAGAATTAATTAGAGTTGTTAGAACTCCTGATTCTAAAGTAATTGTGGATTTGACAGGTAAGGCTAATGGTAGAGGTGCATATTTAAAAAAAGATTTGGAAACTATCGAAAAAGCCCAAAAAAGTAAACAATTAAATCATCATTTGGAAATAAATGTTCCAGATGAAATATATGAAGAATTAAAACAATATGTATAATTTATTCAAGAAGAAAATATATCATGTAAAAGAAATAATTATATAATATAGATATTGTTGTTCTTTCATCACAAAGAGATGAAGATTCAATATAGTTAAAGATAATAGAATTTTATCATCAAATTATAATGAATCAATTAATGAATTTTCAGATTATGATATTTCTTATGATTGTAAAGGAGTAAGATAATGTTAAAGTAAAAACTATAAAAAAATAAGAAAGAGGTGATATTATGATGTCAGTAAAGGAATATGCTGAAGATGTGAATAAACCATTAGAAGAAATCATAAAAAAATGTAAGGAATTAGGAATTCCTATAACAGATGAAGAATATTTACTTAGTGAAGATGATATCATTGAGCTTGATAATGTTATTGATGAAGTAATTGGTGAAGAAGAAATAGAAGAGTTAACTTCTACAATTGCTGAGAAAGAATCAATTGATATGGATAACACTGTATCAAAACAAAAAGTTAAATCTAAAAAAGCGACTCCTAAAGTTTCTAAAAAAGAATTTGCTAATAAGAAAAAAGAAATGTATAAAAATAAAGAAAAATTACAATCAAACAATGAACAAGATGAAAATATTATTATTTATAATGAAGGAATGCGTTTAGGAGAATTAGCAAGTAAATTAAATGTTCCACCTGCAGAACTTATCAAAAAGTTGTTTATGTTAGGAACAATGGCAACAGTTAATAACAGTATTGATTTTGATAATGCAGAAATATTAGTATCTGAATATGGTAAAGAATTAAAAAGAGAAGAAACTGTTAATATTGCTAATTTTGAAGAATTTATTGTAAATGATAAAGAAGAAGATTTAGTTAAAAGACCACCTGTTGTAACAATCATGGGACATGTTGATCATGGTAAAACAACATTACTTGATACAATTAGAAAAACAAGTGTTGCTGATAACGAAGCAGGAGGTATTACACAAGCAATTAGTGCATATCAAATCGAATATAATGGTGAAAAAATAACTTTCATTGATACTCCAGGTCATGCTGCATTCACAGAAATGCGTGCTCGTGGTGCAAGTATAACTGATATCGTAATAATTATTGTTGCTGCTGATGATGGTGTTATGCCTCAAACAAAAGAAGCTATTGATCATGCTAAAGCAGCTAATGTACCAATTTTAGTTGCTATAAATAAAATAGATAAACCAGAAGCTAACCCAGAACGCGTTATGACCGAACTTGCAGAATATGGTTTAACTCCAGATACATGGGGTGGGGATACTGTATTTACTAATATTTCAGCTAAAGCTGGTATTGGAATAGAAGAATTACTTGGAAATATTTTATTAGTAGCAGAAATGCAAGAATATAAAGCTAATCCAAACCGTTATGCTATAGGGACAGTTATTGAATCTAGGTTAGATAAGCAAGTTGGACCAGTCGCAACTGTTTTAATCCAAAATGGTACTTTAAGACTTGGAGATCCAATTGTAGTTGGAACAACATACGGAAAAGTTAGAACTTTAAGAAATGATAAAGGTAAAGAAATAACTGAAGCTCAACCATCAAAACCAGTTGAAATAACAGGACTTTCTGAAACACCAGAAGCTGGAGATAAATTTATGGCTTTTGAAACAGAAAAAGAAGCTCATAGTATTAGTGAACAAAGAAAAAATATTGCTAAAAACAAAGATAACAAGACTAGTCAAGCTGTTTCCTTAGATGATTTATTTTCTAAAATTGGTGAAGGATTAAAAGAAATAAACGTAATAATAAAAGCTGATGTTCATGGTTCAAGTGAAGCTGTAAAAAATTCACTAGAAAAAATAGAGGTAGAAGATGTAAGAGTTAAAGTCATTAGAAGTAGTGTTGGTTCAATTACTGAAAGTGATATTGTATTAGCTAAAGCTTCAAATGCTATTTTAATTGGATTTAATGTAAGACCAACAAATGAAATTAGAGATTTTGCTAAAGAAAACAATGTAGAAATTAGACTTTATGATATTATATATAAAGCAGTTGAAGAAATAGAAGCTGCTATGAAAGGTATGTTAGAACCAGAATATGAAGAACAAGTTTTAGGTACTGCTGAAGTTAGACAATTATTTAAATTTTCTAAAGTTGGAACAATTGCTGGTTCATATGTAAGTGATGGTGTTATTAAAAGAGATTCTAAAGCTAGAATTATCCGTGAAGGTGTCGTAATATACGATGGTAATATCAACTCTATTCAAAGAGAAAAAGACATTGTAAAAGAAGTAAAGAAAGGTTTAGAATGTGGTATAACTATTGAAAATTTTAATGACATTAAAGTTGGAGATATAATTGAAGCTTATGAGATGGTAGAAGTACAAAAATAAAAGGAGTCGAATGATTCCTTTTTTAATAATTTTTTAGCTTTAATTAATATACCTTTATTTTGATATTCATCAAATAGATAATATAAAAATTCTTGTAAATTTTTTCTTACTTTAGTTAATTTTATAAGTTCTTCTATAATTAATTTATATAGTAAATTAAAATTATTTTCAATTATTTTCTTTTTAATTTCAATATTATATGTTTTACTATATTATTTAGGTAAATCCATATTGTCATTCATATTACTACCCTATTAATGTTGGATATTCTAACATATTGTATAATACTTGTCAATATGATTTTTATAATATATAATATATATACGAGGTGATAATATGAGTATTAAAATAGAAAGAATAGCAAGTAATTTAATAAAAGAAATAAGTTATATTCTAGCTAATGAAGTAAAAGATCATACAATTAGATTTGTAACAATAACTGATTGTCATGTAACTAATGATTTAAGTTTTGCTAAAGTATATTATACTGTTTTAGATGTTGATAAGAAAAAAGAAATAGCCACATCTTTAAAAAATGCCTCAGGATTTATTAGAAAAAAATTAATGGATAGAGTTGAAATTAGACATATTCCAGAACTTGAATTTATATTTGATGAATCAATTGAATATGGGAAAAAAATAGAAAATATAATTGAAAAAATACATCATGATGATATTGAAAAATAATAAAAAAGATAATATAATAGATGTAGTTAATTATGATGAATATCAAGTAGTTATTTTATTAGTAATAAGAAAGTTAATGGATGATGAAAATTAACCAAGATAAAATAATGAATTACATATTTTAAATTAAAACGGGTAATTTCGTTAACAATTAAAGAGCATAAGTCATTATGAAGTAAGGTGGTACCGCGAATATTTCGTCCTTACATATAATGGCTTTTTTATGTTTAAAAGGAGTAATATATGATAAAAAGATTAATTTTTGATTTAGATAATACAATTATATTATGGAAAGATGAATATACAAGTGCTTTAAAGAAAACAATGAAAGAATTTAATGTTAATATTTATTACAAAGATATTGATGATGTTATTGAAAGTTTAGAAGGTAAATATACTAAGATAAGCAAAGAAATTTTATTGAATGATATTAATAGTAGTTGTAATTTAAATCTAACAATAGACTTTATAAACAGACTTTTAATAAATCAATGTGATTTAGCTCCTTCACCTGATAATGAAATGATTGATACATTTGAATATTTAAGTAAAAAATATGAAATTGTATTGCTTTCTAATTATTTTAAAATAACTCAAGAAGGGCGATTAAAAAAAATAGGTATACGCAAGTATTTTGATGAAATATATGGTGGCGATACAGTAAATCAAAAACCAGATAAACAAGCTTTTATAACAGCAAGTGGTAAATATAAACCAGAAGAATGTGTTATGATTGGCGATAGTGTTCATTATGATATTGATGGTGCTTTAAGTATTGGAATGCATGTAATACAAGTTGATCTAAAAAATAAGGTAAATGAAGAAAAAGATTATCCAGTTATCAAAAGTCTTGTAAAATTAAAACAAATATTATAGGAGGTATTTATGGAATTAAATAGTTATATTGATCATACAAATTTAAAAAATACAGCAACTTTAAAAGATATAGAAAAATTATGTGAGGAGGCTAAAAAATACCATTTTGCAACTGTATGTGTTCATCCATATTATGTAAGGTTAGCTTCTAATCTTTTAAAAGACACAACAGTTCAAGTATGTACTGTTGTAGGTTTTCCCCTTGGAATGAATACAGTTGCTTGTAAAGAATTTGAAGCAATAGATGCTATTAATAATGGTGCTGATGAAATAGATATGGTTATTAATATAGGTGCTGTTAAAAATAAAGATTTTGATTATGTAAAAAAGGAAATAGAAGATATTAGAGATTCAATTGATGGTAAAGTACTTAAAGTTATAATAGAAACATGTTATTTAACAAAAGAAGAAATTATAAAAATGACTGAAATATGTAATGAAACATTTGTAAATTTTATTAAAACATCAACAGGTTTTGGTACATCAGGTGCTAAATTAGAGGATATAGAATTAATAAACAAATATAAAAATGAATTGCTTGAAATAAAAGCAAGTGGTGGTATAAAAACAGTTGAAGATGTTGAAACAATGGTTAATGCAGGAGCAACAAGAATTGGAACAAGTAGTGGAGTTCAAATAATGAATAATTGTAAGGAGGAATAATAATGAAACTTTTTGATGAACTAAAATGGAGAGGACTTATAAAAGACATAACAAGTCCAGAATTAGAAGAAAAATTAAATAATGGTGGTATGACTTTTTATATAGGTACAGATCCAACAGCTGATTCTATGCATATTGGTCATTTATCAAGTTTTTTAATTTCAAAAAGATTAGCTGATGCTGGGCATCATCCAATATTATTAATAGGTGGAGCAACAGGGAGAATTGGAGATCCTAGACCAACTACAGAAAGAGAAATGAAAAGTATAGAAGAAGTTGAAAAAAATATATTAGGACTTACAAAACAAGCTAAGGAATTATTTGGCTTTGAAGTTGTTAATAATTATGATTGGTCAAAAGATATTAATTTTATTGATTTTTTGAGGGATTATGGTAAATATTTTAACTTAAATTATATGTTAGATAAAGATATCATTAAAAGAAGATTAGAAACAGGAATAACATATACAGAATTTTCTTATATGATAATGCAAGCTTTAGATTTTTTACATTTATTTGAAACAAAAAATTGTACTTTACAAGTTGCAGGATCAGATCAATGGGGAAATATAACAGCTGGTGTTGATTTAATTAGAAAAAAAACAGGTAAAGAAGTATATGCTTTTACAATGCCACTAGTTACTGATTCTACAGGTAAAAAATTTGGAAAATCAGAAGGTAATGCATTATGGTTAGATAAAACAAAAACTTCAAGTTATGAACTTTACCAATTTTTAATAAATTCCGAAGATGAAAAAGTAATTGATTATTTAAAAGTATTTACTTTTTTATCTAAAGAAGAAATAGAAAAAATAGAGATAAAACATAAAGAAAAACCAGAATTAAGATTAGCTCAACAAGAACTTGCTAAAGGTATTATTACTTTCTTACATGGTGAAGAAGAATATAATAAAGCTTTAAGAATAAGTGATGCTTTATTTAAAGGCAATATAAAAGAATTAACAATAGAAGAAATAGAAGATGCATTTAAAGATGTACCAAATTTTAAAATTAATGAAGAATTATCTTTAATTGATTTATTAGTAAATAATAATATAGCTTCTAGTAAAAGAGAAGCAAGAGAATTTATAAATGCTGGTTCAATTACTATTAATGGTGATAAAATGATGGATGAAAATAAAATAATAGATAAAAATATAGCTATAGCTTCTAAAGCAATAATTATAAGAAGAGGTAAAAAGAAATATTATATGGGAATATTTAATTAAAACAACATTAAGTTGTTTTTTTTCAACATTTATATAATTTTTAATATAATAATCTAGGGGTTTTTAATATGCATAAAGAATTTGAATATGAAGATAATGGTTTAGTTTATATAAAAAGTGAAAAAAATGGAAAAAATTATTTTACTAGTAGAAATTATTATGACCAATTAAAGAAAGTTATTATAAAGGAAAATATAATAGAAGAATTAAATAATTTAAAAAATAAGAATAAAAATAAAATATTTGTTATAAAAACAAAAATAAAAATATTAAAAAAAATGATTTATTTGTTGCCAATTATTATAATATTACTTAATGGCTTATTGTTTTTATCATTGGAATTAACTATTACAATTTGTTTAATTTTAACAATATTATCTGAAATTATAATTACAAAACAAATTAAAAAATATCAAAAAAAAATAAGTGAGATTTATTTTGAAAATGTATGTATAAGTAAATTAATAAATAAAGAAAATAAACAAATAAAAATTTTGAATGAAAATAAAACAATTAGTAAGGAAATTAATAAAGAAAGTGTTATTATAAGTGATAAAAAAGAAAAAAGAGAAGTATTAATAGAACTAAAATGTTTAATATTATATAATCAAAATAGAGATAGATATTACTATTATTATAAAAATAATAAATTAAAAGAAGAATTAAGAAAATTATATGATGATACTGTAACATGCAGAATATATGAAATGGTTGATGAAGATTATAAAATTAATAATATAAAATATAAAAAAAATGTCATTTAATGACATTTTATCTATTATAGAATTCAACGATTAGAGATTCGTTAATATCTGCATTAAGTTCGCTTCTTTCAGGCATTCTAACATAAGTTCCAGACATTTTACTATCATCATAAGTTACAAATTCAACACGATTATTTATAGCTTCTAATGAATTTTTAATAGCTGGATGGTTTTTAGATTGTTCTTTAACAGATATAATATCTCCTGGCTTAACTCTGTATGATGGGATATCAACTTTTTTACCATTAACAGTTATATGACCATGATTAACTAATTGTCTAGCTGCTTTTCTTGTATTAGCAAATCCTATACGATATACTAAATTGTCTAAACGACTTTCTAGTAATCTTAAGAAATTTTCACCATGAACACCTTTCATTTTACCAGCATCATCGAAAATTTTTCTGAATTGTTTTTCATTAACACCATACATGAATCTAACCTTTTGTTTTTCTTGTAATTGTGTACCATAATCAGATAATTTTTTACGACGATCATTACCATGTTGTCCTGGAGCATATGGTCTTTTTAAATCTTTACCATTTTCTAAAACAGAGAAACCTAAACGACGAGATTTTCTATTAATAGATCCAGTATATCTTGACATATTTTACCTCCTTTTGATTTATTGCTTAATCATCAAGGAACTTATGTCGATTTATAGGGTGTTTATTTTAATATCTTCGCTTTGCAGCAAAAGTTACTAATATCCAAAAAGTAATAAACACGTTATATATCTCATAAGTAGCTGCTAGATGAATACGCAGTTATAATTATATTATGTTTTTTCCTTATAGTCAATACCAAATCAATTATTAATTAAATAAAATAATCGAAAAAGTAAAAAATATGTCAAAATTAGTCATAATTGTGATAAAATTATTATAACGAGGTGAATTTATGGACAAGGTTATATTAGAAATAGTAACAACATTAATTATCTCAGTTATATTAATTGTGAGTGTTTTATATTTAATTCAAAATCGCAGAAAAAAGAAATATAAAGAAGAAATAGATAAACTTGAAATAGAGAAAAATAAATTAGATAGTTCACCAATAATACCAGAATTGTCTAAAATAGAATCTTATTTAAATAATGAAAAATTAGAAAAAATGTATAATAATTGGCGTGATAGACTTGATGTTATAAGAACAAATCAAATTCCTAAAATAACTGATATGTTATTAGAAGCTGATTATTCTTTGTCGAAAAAAGATTATAAAAGTACAATATATAAAATTGCTCGATTAGAAATGGAAATATATAAAGTAAGAAGTAATTCGGAATTTTTATTAAATGAAATAAAAGAAATAACAGGTAGTGAAGAAAGAAATAGAGCCGCTATTACTAAGTTGAAATCAAAATATAGAGATCTTTATAAAAAATTTGATTCTACTAAAAATGAATTTGGTGATATTGCCAATATAGTATATTTACAATTCCAAAGTATAGCTAAAAAATTCGAAGAATTTGAAAGTATAATGGAACGCAATGAATATACAGAAGTTACTGTTGTAGTTAAAGATATTGATGAAGTACTTAAACATATGAATAATATAATTGAAGAAGTACCAGGTATAATTCTTTTAGCTACTAATATTTTACCAAAGAAAATAGATGATATTAAAGAAAAATATAATTCAATGCAGGAAAAGGGGTATCCATTAGATTACCTTAACGTTGAATATAATATTGAAGAAGCTAATAATAAGATAAAAGATATTTTAGAAAGATTAAAAGTTTTAAATATTGAAGATAGTTTATTTGATTTGAAAGTTTTGCTTGATTATTTTGAATCATTGTTTACTGATTTTGAAAAGGAAAAATTAAGTAGAAATAATTATGAAGAAGCTAATAAAATATTTAAGAAAAAATTTGATAAAATATATGGCTTAATATTAGAAATATTTAATCAAATTGATGAAATTAGAAATGTATATAATTTATCAGATGAAGAATATAATGAGTTAAATAATGTAAAAGAGGAATTAGAAAATTTAGATAATGACTATAAAGTTTTAGTATCACATACTGGTAATAATACTTTTGCTTATTCAAAATTAACAAAAGAAATAGAGGGATTATCTTTAAGATTAGCTAAGTATGAAGAGAGAGTCGATGTAATTTTAGATTCTATCGGAAGTATGAAAGAAGATGAAGTGAGAGCTCGTCAGCAATTAGAAGAAATTAAGTTAATCTTAAAAGATTCAAAAAATAAAATTAGAGAATATGATTTACCAGTTATCCCTAAAAATTACTTTATTGAATTAAATGATGCTCAATTAGCAATCAAAGAAATAATAAAAGAACTTGATAAAAAGCCAATAACAATTAATGTTTTAAATACAAGGGTTGATACGGCAAGAGATTTAGTTTTAAAATTATATCAAACAACAAAAGAAATGATGAAAACAGCTATGTTTGCTGAAATGGCTATTGTATATGGTAATAGATATAGAAGTAATGTTAATGATTTAGATAAGTATTTAACTTACGCTGAAAAATTATTTTATCGTGGTGAATATCAAAAATCATTAGAGATAAGTATAAATTCATTAAATAAAGTAGAAAGTGGCATATACAATAAATTATTAAATCTATATTCTAAAAACAATTAATTATAAGTAACAAAGTTTATTTTGTTACTTTTTTATTAAGATTAAAAAAAGTATATTAATAAATGTTGCTTTATATCACAATAATAAAATATGATATGGTAAAGATAATATAAACCAATGATAAATTATTTATATATTAATTTAACTAAATACTAAACTAATTCAAAAACTAGCTTACTTAATTGAAAAAATTATATTTTTATATTATAATTATATAGGTGATTTTATGTTTAAAATCGGAAATATTGAAATAAAAAATAATATTGTTTTAGCTCCTATGGCAGGTATTTGTAATCATGCTTATAGAAGTATTATAAAAGAAATGGGTTGTGGTCTTATTTATGCCGAAATGGTTAGTGATAAGGCTATAAGTTATGGTAATAAAAAAACAATTGATATGTTATATATGACTGATAGTGAAAGACCACTTGCTCAACAAATATTTGGTAGTGATAAAGATTCATTTGTTGAGGCTGCTAAATTCATATATGAAAATATGAAACCTGATATTATTGATATAAATATGGGTTGTCCAGTTCCTAAAGTGGCACTTAAATCACAAGCTGGTAGTGCTCTTTTGAAAAATCCAGATAAAGTATATGAAATAGTATCAGCTGTAGTTAAAGTAGTTCCTATACCTGTAACGGTAAAAATAAGAAGTGGATGGGACTTTAAAAGTATAAATGCTTTAGAAATAGCTAAATTGATAGAAAAAGCTGGTGCAAGTGCTATAACAATTCATCCTAGGACAAGAAGTCAAGGATATAGCGGAAAAGCAGATTGGAATATAATAAAGGAAATAAAACAGAATGTTAATATTCCTGTTATTGGAAATGGTGATGTAAAAAGTTGCTATGACGCTAAGAGAATGATTGATGAAACTAATTGTGATGCTGTTATGATTGGTAGAGGAGTACTTGGTAATCCATGGTTAATTAAAGAATGTATTGAATATTTAGAAGATGGAAAAATTCCTACAGAAATAACTCCAAAACAAAAGTTAGAAATGATTTTATACCATTTAGATAAATTGGTAAATTTAAAAAATAATAAAGTAGCTTTGCTTGAAATAAGAAGTCATGCAGCTTGGTATTTAAAGGGAATTCCTAATACAAGTGATTTAAAAAAACAAATTTTTAAGACACAAACGATTGAAGAATTTAAAAATTTAATAAATAATTTTTTAAAGGAGAAAAAATATGAACGCTAGTTTTATCAAAAGGTTTATTGCTTATCTAATTGATTTTGTTTTCGTAATGTCAATTATGATGATAATTAATTATTTTTTAATAAAAATAGACAATACATTTATAATGAATAATATAAATGATATAACAGAAAAGTATTTAGAAAATAGAATATCTTTTTCTAAATATTTTGAACAATATAGTATTTATCTAAATGAATTAGATAAGAGAAATATTATTTTTAATTTAATAAATTTTTTATTAATATTTCTTTATTTTGTTATATTACCTATTGTTACAAATGGAAAAACATTAGGTAAGTCAATATTAAAAATTAAAATAAAAAGAAAAGATAATAAAAAGTTAAATATAATAAATACCATGATAAGAAGTATAATAACAGTTGGATTATTATATATGTTAGTAAGTTTTATTACTTTATATTTAGTAGATTCTAAAATATATTTTTTAATTTTAATAATTTTAGGTTTTATCCAAATTTTACTAGTAATTATAAGTGGTTTTATGATATTATATAGACATGACAAGCGTGGCTTACAAGATATATTAAGTAAAAGCAATGTTATAACAACAAACGAGGTGAAATAATGAGAGAATATAGTGAACAAGAATTAGTAAGAAGAGAAAAATTAAACAAAATAAAGGAACTAGGAATTGATCCTTTTGGACATGAATTTAAAAGAACAGGATATGCTTTAGATATTAAAAATAAGTATCAAGATATAGAACATGATCAATTTGAAAATATTAATGATGAAGTTACAGTTGCTGGAAGAATTATGTTCATAAGAAAAATGGGTAAAGCATCGTTTTTCACAATAAAAGATAAAACTGGTTCAATTCAAATATATATATCAATAAATGATATAGGTGAGGAAGCCTATAACTTATTTAAATCGGCTGATATAGGAGATATTGTTGGTGTACATGGAAAAGTCATGAAAACAAAAACTGGAGAGGTTACTATTAAGTGTTTAGAATATACACATTTAGTAAAAGCTTTAAAACCACTACCAGAAAAATTTCATGGACTTACTGATATCGAAGAACGTTATAGAAGACGTTATGTTGATTTAATTATGAATGATGAATCAAGAAAAGTTGCTAATTTAAGATCTAAGATTATTAGATGTATTCAAAATTTTATGGATAATCAAGGTTTCATTGAAGTAGAAACTCCTGTTTTAACGACTTTACTTACAGGAGCATCTGCTCGTCCCTTCGTAACACATCATAATACACAAAATCTTGATATGTATTTGCGTATTGCTTTGGAATTACCACTTAAAAGATTATTAGTAGGTGGTATGGAAGCAGTATATGAAATAGGGCGTGTGTTTAGAAATGAAGGAATGGATCCAAAACATAATCCAGAATTTACATTGATGGAAGCTTATCTTGCTTATTCCGATTTAGAAGGAATGATGGATTTAACAGAAAATATGTTTCAAACCATAGCAAAAAATGTAACAAATAAAATGGTTTATAATTGGTATGGCAATGAAATTAATTTAGAAGGGCCATGGAAAAGAATTTCAATGGTTGATTCAATAAAAGAAATAACAAATATTGATTTTAGTAAACAAATGAGTTTAGATGAAGCATTAAAACTTGCTAAAGAACATGATATAGAAGTGCAAGAACATGAACAAACAGTAGGACATATAATCAATTTGTTCTTTGAAAAATATGTTGAAGAAACATTAATTCAACCAACATTTCTTTATGGACATCCAATTGAGATATCACCACTTACAAAGAAAAATCCAGATGATCCACGTTTTGTAGATAGATTTGAATTATTTATAGGTGGTAAAGAATTTGCTAATGCATATACCGAATTAAATGATCCAATTGATCAATTAGAAAGATTTGAAGAACAACTAAGAGAAAAAGATCTAGGTAATGATGAAGCAAATGATATCGATATGGACTTTATTGAAGCATTAGAATACGGTATGCCACCAGCAGGTGGAATTGGTTATGGTATTGATAGATTATGTATGTTATTTACAGAATCTGAATCTATACGTGATGTAATCCTATTCCCAACAATGAAACCAATTGATAAGGATAATTAATGTTACTATATATAGTAAGACATGGTGAAACAAATAAAAATAAGTTGGGTTTGATTCAAGGCGTAACTGAGGCTGATTTAAGTGAAAAAGGTATAAAAGAAGCTCAAAAATTGCAAGATTTAGTAGCTTCTTTAAATATTGATGTAGTAATATCATCACCTTTAAGAAGAGCACGTGATACTGCTAAAATAATAACTAATAATAAGTATCCAATAAATATTGATGATAGAATTATAGAAAGAGATTGGGGACTTTGTGAAGGGGCTTCTATAGATGAAGTTGATACTGTAAGATGTTGGAATTTTTATATAAATACTAGTGATAATCAAATAGAATCTGTTAGAGATTTTATGAAAAGAATTAATGAATTTATTGAAGATATTAGAACAAGATTTGCTGATAAAAAAGTATTAGTAGTAACACATAGTGCTGTTTTAAGAGCTATTCATTATGCTATTAATGGAATTCCAGAAGATGGAGATATGAGTAAAATAGAAATTCCTAATTTAAGAATATTAGAATATAAAATATAGAAAAGAGGATTATAAATGAAAATATTATGTGTAAATGCTGGTAGTTCATCACTTAAGTTTAATGTAATAGAACTTCCACAAAAAAATGAATTAATTAGTGGTTATTTTGAGAAAATAGGAATTGCTGATAGTTTCTATAATATAAAAATAAATGGAGAAAAAATAAAAAAAGAAGTCGAAATAAAAAATCATTTAGATGCTGTTAATTATTTAAAAGAAGAACTATTTAATAATAATATAATTACTTCACTAGATGAAATAGATGGTGTTGGACATCGTTTAGTTCATGGTGGAGATAAATTTAAAGATAGTGTTGTTATAACTGATGAAGTATTAAAAGAGTGTGAAAAATTTAATGATTTAGCACCTCTTCATAATCCAGCTATGTTATCTTGTATAAAAGCATTCAAAGAAGTTATGCCAACTACACCAATGGTAGGAGTATTTGATACATCTTTCCATCAAACTATGCCAGAAGAAAATTTCTTATATTCAGTACCATACTCATGGTATAAAGATTTTTCAATTAGAAAATATGGATTTCATGGAACAAGTCATAAATATATAACAAAAGTTATGAAAGAAAAATTGAACAAAGAAAATATTAATATAATAAATTGTCATATAGGTAGTGGAGGTTCTATCTGTTGTATTAAAGATTCAAAAAGTTATGATACGACTATGGGATTTTCACCAAACGCCGGTATTACTATGGGTACACGTTCAGGAGATATAGATTATAGTATAATTAATTACTATATAGAAAAAACTGGTAAATCATTAAAAGAAGTAGATTTAATTTTAAATAAACAAAGTGGTTTACTTGGTATAAGTGAAAAATATAGTGATCACAGGGATATTGAAAAAGCTATGAGTGAAGGAGATAGATTATCAATTTTGGCAAATGACATCTATATTCAAAAAATTGCTAACTTTATAGCACAATATTATATGAAACTAGAAGGTAAAGTAGATGCTATAACATTAACAGCAGGTACAGGAGAAAATGGAATTGATTTTAGAAAAAGTTTAATAGATAAACTAAATTGTTTTGGTATTTATATCGATGAAGAGGCAAATTCTAAAATAGCTGGTTTTAAAGATGTTCATGAAGGAATTATAACAACACCTGATTCAAAGATACCAGTATATGTTATTCCAACAAATGAAGAATTAATGATAGCTTTAGATACCTATAATTTAATAAAATAGAAATGAGAGTAAAATGGGAAATAATAATTGCAAAAAAATTTATAATGCTATAAAAAAATATGATACGATTGTAATAGCAAGACATATAGGACCAGATCCAGATGCACTTGGAAGTAGTATAGGTCTTAAAGAAATTATCTTAAAAACTTTTCCAAATAAAAAGGTATATGTTGTGGGGTGCCCTGCATCTAAATTTAAATATTTGGGTCAAGTAGATAAATTTAGCGAAGATTTATATAAAGATTCATTGCTAATTGTTACTGATACACCTGATAAAGAGAGAATAGATGGCGTAGATGCATCTAAATTTAAATATTCAATAAAAATAGACCATCATCCATTTATCGAAGAATTTTGTAATATTGAATGGATAGATGAAAATGCAAGTAGTGCTTCACAAATGATTATTGAGTTAGCTTTTAATACAAAGTTAATAATGACTAAAAGTGCTGCTGAAAAATTATATATAGGTTTAGTTGCTGATACGGATAGATTTTTATTCTCATATACAACTCCAAAAACTTTTCTATTAACTTCAAAATTAATAAAAGAAACAAAATTAGATTTTGCTCCACTTTATAAAAAATTATATATGAGACCTATAAAAGAAATAAGATTTCATGGATATTTACAAGATAATTTAAATGTAACTAAAAATGGTTTTGGTTATATCAAAATAGATGAAGATATTTTAGAAAAATATGATGTAGATGCTGCAACAGCTGGTAACATGGTTAACGATTTTAATTATATTGAAGGTATTGAAGCTTGGGCTGTATTTACAACTGATAAAACTAATAACAATATAAGAGGTTCAATAAGATCTAGGGGTCCTGTTATAAATGAAATTGCTACTAAATATAGAGGTGGAGGTCATAAATACGCCAGTGGTGTTAGACTAAAAGATTTTAAAGAAACAGATTTATTAATTGAAGATTTAGATAGAATATGTGCTGAATTTAAGAATAATAGTTAATAATAAATAGTATCAATAGAAAAGGATGATATTATGAATATTGATTTAGTTAGATTAAAAAATGGAATTGATGAATATATTTATATAGATGAAAAATTATCAGTAGATTCTTCTTATTTAGAAAATTCAGAAATTGATGAATTAAAAAATGTAAATGTAGAAGGTTATATTACAAAAAATAGTATCAATGATTATATGATAAATATCAATATAAAAGGAACTATGGTTTTAAAATGTGCCATTACATTAAAGCCTGTTGATTATGATTTTGATATAAAAATAGATGATAATTTGGATAAAATTTATGAAGAAATAACACAAAATGATATAAAATTGGAAAATACTATTGATATTTTTCCAATAATATGGGAAAATATATTAATGGAAATTCCCATGAAAGTTGTAAGTGAAGAAGCCAAAGATATAGAACTTAAAGGTGATGGATGGCGACTTATAACAGAAAAAAAAGCTGATATAAATCCAGCCTTTGAAAAATTAAATGAATTATTGGATAAGGAAAAGAGGTGTTAAAATGTTAAAATTAGATATACAATTATTTGCAGTTCCTTTTAGAAAAACAAGTAAAACTAGTAAAAGAACTCGTCGTACACATTATAAAATAAGTGAAAATAATGTAACAAAATGTTCAAAATGTGGTGCAGTTGTAAGACCACATAGAGTATGTAAAGAGTGTGGAACTTATAAAGGGAAAGAAGTTATTAAAAAAGAAGAAGAATAAAAACTACATATTTCTATGTAGATTTTTTTTGTAAAAATTTTAGCTTAAGAGATAATATTTCCATTTAGATGGTAATTTAAATCTTATTTTTTAAATGACAATTATAAAAATATTTATAATTTTTTTTATTTAATTTTAAATTTTATCTTTATTATATAGAAAAAAATTGGTATAATTTATAATAGGTGATACTATGAAAAAAACTAAGATAATAGGAACGATTGGTCCTTCTAGTAAAGATAGTATAGTTCTAGAAGAAATGATTGAAAATGGTATGGATATAGCACGTATTAATATGAAATATGCTGATTACGATTTTTGTAAAGATATTATAGATAAGATTGATAAAATAAATGAGAAATTAAAAACAAATGTAGCTATTATGATTGATCTTGCGGGAGCAAATGTTACTACTGGTAAGTTTACCGGTGGCCAAGCAGAATTAATTACGGGAGATAAAATAAGAATTTATATGGAAGAAATAATGGGAGATAATACTAAATTTTCTGTTTCATATAAAGATTTAGTAAATGATGTTAAAACAAATACAATTATAAAATTAAATAATGGTTTAGTTGAATTGAAAGTATTAGAAAAAGGCTTCAATTATCTATTATGTGAAGTTATAAATGGTGGTATCATAGAGGACAATAAATCGATTAACGTTTTAGATACAAAATTAAATTTACCATTCTTAAGTGAGAAAGATAAAAAAGATATTGAATTTGCAGATAAAATGGGAATTGATTATATAGCTTTATCATTAGTATCAAATTCTGAAGATGTTTTGAGTGTAAATGATATATTAATTAATTATGGTAATAATCATGCATCTATAATTGCAAAAATAGAAAATGAAAGAGGAATTGAAGATTTAGATGAAATAATTAAAGTAAGTGATGCAGTTATGATATCTAGAGGAAATCTAGGCATAGAACTTCCAATAGAAAGATTACCTGGAATTCAAAAAATAATTATAAATAAATGTCATTTATTTGGAAAAGTGAGTATTGTTTCAACAGAAATGTTATCATCAATGGAACAAGAAAAAAAACCAACAAAAGCTGAAGTATCTGATGTTGCTAATGCTGTAGTGGATGGTGTAGATGTTGTAATGTTATCTGGAGAAACAACAATAGGTAAATATCCAGTTGGAACAGTATCAATGATGTATAAAATAATTAAAACAGCAGAAGAAGATATAAATTATTATGAATTTTTAGATAAAGCAATGCGTACTGAAAAGCAAGATGTAACAGGT